>JBBQZG010000011.1:0-41865 GCA_038207945.1 Burkholderiales bacterium | reverse complement strand
GTCACACCAAACTCTTTCAGCTCGCTCATGGGCAGGTAAATGCGTCCGCGCCGCGCATCTTCGCCCACATCCCGAATGATGTTGGTGAGCTGCAGCGCCTGGCCCAGGGTGTGGGCGTAGGCGGTGGTTTGCGCCTGGGTCTGGCCAAAAATCTGCGCGGCGACTTCGCCCACCTCGCCGGCCACCAGATGACAGTAGCGCGAGAGGCCGGGAAAATCCAGGTAGCGGGTCTGGTTCAAGTCCATCTGGCAGCCCTCAATCACGGCCTGCAGGTGGCGTTCTTCAATGTGAAAGCCAGCCGCAAGCGGCATCAGCGCCTGCAGGGCCGGGTGGCTGGTTGTGCCGGCAAAAGCTTGCGCCACTTCCAGGCGCCACCATTGCAGTTTGGTGGCGGCCACGCCAGGGTCCACCATGTCGTCCACCACGTCATCCACCTCACGGCAAAACGCATAAAACGCGGTGATGGCCGCGCGCTTTTGCGGGGGCAAAAACAAAAAGGCGTAATAAAAGCTGCTGCCTGAGGCCGCGGCTTTTTGTTGGACGTAGTTTTGTGGGGTCATGGATGGGTTCAGCGCGGCGTGAAGGGTTAGTCAGGTCAGGCGCCTTGGGCTGACGCGCTTTTGGCCTTCGAGTCCAGCACCGCGTGGCGCAGCCGACTGGGCTCCAGCGCACCGGCCGAGTCCAGGATCGGGTAGGCGATGCTTGAGATGTGCGAATTGATGCGTTTCAGGTCGCTGATCAAGTCCAAATGCAGCGAACTGGTCTCAATGCTTTGCAGCGTGTTGTCCGACAGGCGGTTCAAGTGGTTGGCGGCATAGGCCAGCTCCATGTCGCGAAAGCGGATTTTTTCTTCCAGCAGGGTCTTGGCGTCTTGCACGTTGCCGTTCAGAAACACGCTCATGCCCAGCCGCAGGTTGTCGACCAGATGGCCGTGCAGTTGGGCAATCTCAGCCATGCCGGCTTGGGAGAACTCACGCCCGGCCTTGATTTTTTTCTTTTCAATGTCGCCCAGCACGCGCTCGATGATGTCGCCAATCTGCTCCATGTTGATGGTGAAGCTGATGATTTCAGCCCAGCGGTGACCTTCTTTTTCGCTCAATGACTCGCGCGAGATTTTGGTCAGGTAGTACTTGATGTCAGAGTACAGCTCGTCCACTGTGTCGTCCATTTTTTGCAGCGACTGTGCCAGCGCCAGGTCGTTGTTTTTGATGACATCGAGCACCCCGCGCAGCATGGTCTCCACCACATCAGACTGGTGCATGGCCTCGCGCACGGCGCATGACAAGGCCACAGACGGTGTGGCCAGCGCGGACGGGTCCAGGTGGCGCTGGCGCCCGTTCAAACTGTTGCTAACGGGTTTGGGCAACCAGTAGCTCACCATGCGAGCCACCACGCCGGTCAGCCCAATGAAAATCAGCCCGACCATGGTGTTGAACGTCAGGTGAAACAGCACCACTACCGTGGCGACATCGCCGAACGCGGGTGGCACATAACGTATCCAGAAACCAGCCAAAGGTGCCATCAATGCGATGCCCAGCACCTTGAAGATCAGGTTGCCCAGGGGTACCTGGCGTGCCAGCACGGGTTGCCCCAATGTGGTCAACACCGCCAGCAGGCCACTGCCCAGGTTCGCACCCAGCACCAGGCCCAGCGCCACATCGAGGGGGATCACTTGGGTGCTGGCCAGCGTGGCGGTGAGCAGCACAATGGCCAGACTGGAGTAACTCAGTACCGAGAGCACCGCGCCCAGGGTAATTTCCAGCAGCCGGTCGCTGCCCAGGGACGCCAGCAGCGCACGCACCGCAGGGGCTTGTGTGAGCGCCGTGGCCGATACCGTGACCAGGTGCAGTGCCAGCAGCATCAGGCCCAAACCAATAAAGATGCGCCCCACGTAGCCGACGTTGGTGGCTTGCCGGGCAATGAACAGCACCACGCCACAAAAGATGAACAGCGGCGACAGCCAGGACAGGTCTCGCGAAAAAAGCAGGGCCATCAAACTGGTGCCCAGGTCGGCCCCCAGCATCACGGCCAGCGCTGCCGGTAGGGCCATCAGCCCCTGGCCGACAAAGGCCGAGACAATGAGCGCCGTGGCGGTGCTGGACTGCAGCAGGGCCGTGACCCCAATGCCCGATGCCACCGCATTGAACCGGTGGCTGACGCTCTGTGCGAGCACTCTGCGCAAGTTCGCCCCCAACACCCGCAGCGTGTCCTTACGCACCAGGTGCGTACCCCACACCAGCAGGGCAATCGCAGCCAACAGGTTCAGGAGGTGGGTCAATGCAATCCCTGGTTAAGGTGATGGGATGCGGGATCAGCGCTCGCGCCGCACCCGCAGCAGTTCGTCCAGAATCAGGCACACCGCACCCACGGTGATGGCGCTGTCGGCGATGTTGAACGCCGGAAAGTGCCAGCCCTTTGCATGAAAGTCCAGAAAATCGACCACGTAGCCGTACAGCACGCGGTCAATCACGTTGCCCACTGCGCCGCCCAGCAGGCTGGCAATCGCAAAGGCAAACAGCTTTTGTCCGGGGTGGGTTTTCAGCAGCCAGACCATCAAGATGGCTGCACCAACGCCGATGCCAGTGAACAGCCAGCGCTGCCAGCCACCTGCGCTGGCCAGAAACGAGAACGCGGCACCGGTGTTGTGCACTCGCACCACATTGAAAAAGGAGGTCACGGGGGTGCTGTCGCCCAACTGGTAGTAGCCCAAGATGAGCACTTTGGTGAACTGGTCGGCGATCAGCACGATCATGGCCCAGCCCAGCCAAGCCATCAAGCTGACGCCGGCGGGCAAGGCTCGTCTGGAGGGTGGGCGGGCCATCAGGCAAACACCCGCGTCTCACCTGCGCCGAACAGGTTGCTGGTGCAGCGACCGCACAGGGTGGGGTGGGCGGCATCCACACCAATGTCGTCACGGTAATGCCAGCAGCGTTCACACTTTATGCCATTTGAGGCTGTAGCACTTATGGATATTTCGTCGCCAGCTATCATTTCAATAGCTGATGTGATGAACACAAACTTCAGGTCATCGCCAAGGCTGGCGAGCAGCGCATGGTCCTGCGGGCCGACCGCCAGCGCCACATTGGCTTGCAGCGATGAGCCGACCTGGCCGTCAGCGCGCAGGGCCTCAATGTCTTTATTGACCAGGTCGCGGAGTTCGCGAATGCGCGCCCACTTGGCCAGCAGGCCTGCGTCTGCGTCGGCCATGGGCACATAGGTGTCCATGAAGATCGATTCACGCGTGGCTGCCGGTGTCTTGCCTGCGGCACCCAGCACCGTCCAGGCTTCCTCTGCGGTGAAACTGAGGAAGGGTGCCATCCAGCGCAGCATGGCCTGGGTGATTTGCCACAGCGCGGTTTGGGCGCTGCGCCGCGCCAGTGATTTGGGCGCGGTGGTGTAGAGCCGGTCTTTCAGGATGTCAAGGTAGAACGAGCCCAGGTCTTCACTGCAGTAAATCTGCAGCTTGGCCACCACCGGGTGAAATTCATAGACCTCGAAGTGCGCCAGGATGTCGGCCTGCAATTGCGCCGCGCGGCTCAGGGCATAGCGGTCAATCTCCAACATCTGGTCCAGCGGCACGGCGTCCACGGCCGGGTCAAAGTCGCTCACATTGGCCAGCAGGAATTTGAGCGTGTTGCGGATGCGGCGGTAGGTGTCGACCACGCGCGCCAGAATCTTGTCGTCCCCGGCAATGTCGCCCGAGTAGTCGCTGGCGGCCACCCACAGACGGATGATTTCGGCCCCGAGCTTCTTCGAGGTCTCTTGCGGATCGACGCCGTTGCCGGCGCTCTTGCTCATCTTGTGGCCCTTGCTGTCCACGGTAAAGCCGTGCGTCAGGATGCCTTTGTAGGGCGCGCGACCGTACATGGCGCAGGCCGTCAGCAAGGAAGAGTGGAACCAGCCGCGGTGCTGGTCGTGGCCTTCCAGGTACAAATCGGTTTCTGGTCCATCCGCATGCCCGGCGCCAGGATGCGAACCCTTGAGCACGGTGGTGTGGGTGGTGCCGGAGTCAAACCAGACCTCCAGAATGTCGCTGCTCTTGGTGTAGTTCGGGGCGTCAAGCTGGCAGTCCAGGGTGGCAAAAATCGCCTCGGTTGTGGCCTTGCTCCAGGCTTCAATGCCGCCAACTTCGACCATGCTGGCCGCAATGTCCAGAATCTCCATGGTCTTGGGGTGCAGCTCGCCACTGTCCTTGTGCAGGAAAAAGGGCAGCGGCACACCCCAGCTGCGTTGCCGGCTGATGCACCAGTCGGGTCGACCGGCAATCATGTCGCGCAGGCGGGCCTTGCCGTTCTCCGGGTAAAACGCAGTCTGCTCGATCGCGTCCAGCGCAGTTTTGCGCAGGGATTGGGGTGCCTTGTCTTTGGTGAAAACCCCTTCGCCCTCGTCCATGCGGATGAACCACTGGGCCGCTGCGCGGTAAATTACCGGGGTTTTGTGGCGCCAGCAATGCGGGTAGCTGTGCACGATGTCGGTGGTACAGAACAGGCGGCCAGCCTCACGCAACGTCTCGATGATGACCGGACAGGCTTTCCAGATGTGTTGACCTGCAAACAGCGGCAGCTCTGGCGCATACACGCCATTGCCCTGCACCGGGTTCAGGATGTCGTCGTAGGCCATGCCATGTGCCACACAGCTGTTGAAATCTTCTACCCCATAGGCAGGCGATGAATGCACGATGCCGGTGCCGTCTTCGGCGCTGACGTACTCCGCCAAGTACACCGGGCTGAAGCGGTCATAACCGGCATCGACGTGCGCCAGCGGATGCTTGAAGTTGATGCCGGCCAGGGCCTTGCCGTTGGCCGTGGCCAGCACCGTGCCGGTCAAGCCAAAGCGCGCCAGACACTTGGCCACCAGGTCTTGCGCCAGCACCAGCAGGCCGCGTTCGGTGTCGACCAGCGCGTAGGTCAGTTCAGGATGGGCGTTGAGCGCCTGGTTGGCGGGGATGGTCCAGGCGGTGGTGGTCCAGATCACGGCAAAGGCCTCTTTGGTCAGCGCATCTAGGCCAAAAGCGGTGGCCAGCTTGGCAGGTTCAGCGCACAAAAAGCCCACATCCAGCGTTTGTGATTTTTTGTCGGCGTATTCGATCTCAAACTCGGCCAAGCTTGAGCCGCAGTCAAAACACCAGTACACGGGTTTCAGGCCGCGGTAGACAAAGCCACGTTCCACCACACGTTTGAAAGCGCGAATCTCATCGGCCTCGTTTTTGAAATCCATGGTGCGGTAGGGGTGGTCCCAGTCGCCCAGCACACCCAGGCGCTTGAAGTCTTCGCGCTGCAGGTCGATTTGTTCGGTGGCATAAGCGCGGCTTTTGGCCTGCATGTCGTCACGGGCCAGCTTGCGGCCAAACTTCTTCTCGATCGCGTTCTCGATCGGCAGGCCGTGGCAGTCCCAGCCGGGGATGTAAGCGGCGTCCATGCCTTTGAGTTGGCGCGCCTTGACGATCATGTCTTTCAGGATTTTGTTGACCGCGTGGCCCATGTGGATCTGGCCATTGGCGTAAGGCGGGCCGTCGTGCAGCACAAATTTTGGAGCCCCTTGGCGCACGTCCCGCAGCTTCTGGTAAATGCCTTTGCTCTCCCATTCCTTGACCCAGACCGGCTCGCGCTTGGGCAGGTCGCCGCGCATCGGAAACGGGGTGTCGGGCAGGTTCAGGGTGCTGCGGTAATCGGCTTTGCCGACAGCCTCTGGGGCTTCTGTGGTCTTAGTGGTCATGGTGGCGCAATGTAGCAAAGTAGGCACGGGCGTCCTGGCAGTCTTTTTGAATGCCAGCAGTCAAAGCGTCCAGGGAGTCGTATTTGAGTTCGTCGTGCAGTTTGTGGAGGAGTTCCACGCGGGCGATTTTACCGTAGGCACCCTCTGCACCCAGGTGCGCAGGCCAGTCAAGGCAATGGGTTTCCAGCAACACGCGCCCACCGTTCACATCCTTCGGGTCAATCGATGGGCGTACCCCCAGGTTGGCGACACCGCGCAGGGGTTGCTCGCTCAACCCGTAGACCAGCACGGTAAAAATGCCACTGGCCGCCGGTTTCCAGTGGGCAAAGCGCTGGTTGAGCGTTTTGAAGCCCAGTGTGCGGCCCAGTTTGCGCCCGTGCACCACATGGCCCGAGATGCGGTAGGGGTGGCCGAGCAAGCGGGTGGCGTCAAGCATGCGGCCATCGGCCAGCGCGTCACGCACCGCCGAGCTGGACACCCGCAGGCCATGCACCTCGTAGCTGTTCATGCGCGCCACATCAAAGTCTTGCTTCAGGCCGGCCGCGTCCAGCAAGGTGTAGTCGCCGGCACGCCGTTGGCCAAACCGAAAATCGTCGCCCACCAGCACATAGCGCGCGCCAAGGCCTTGCCGCAACACGGTGTCAATGAAGGCCTGCGGTGACAAATTGGCCAGTCGCGCATCAAATGGCAGCACCACGGTCTGGTCAACGCCGGTCTGTGCCAGATCAATCAGCTTGTCGCGCAGCGTGCCGACGCGGGCCGGTGCCAGGCTGGGGTTGTGGGTGAGCGCGGCAAAAAAATCGCGCGGGTGGGGCTCAAAGGTGAGCACACAGCTGGGCACACCGCGCTGCTGTGCTTCGCCCTTGAGCAAGGAAAGCATGGCCTGGTGGCCTCGGTGCACGCCGTCAAAGTTGCCAATCGTCAGTGCGCACGCCGGGGCAATGCCAGGGTGCTTGAAGCCACGAAAAATCTTCATGAGTTGTTATAGATTTGATAGCGTTGCGCGTACAGGGCTTAAGCGCTTGAAGTCAATCTGACATGTAAAAGAGGTATATTGTGTCCCAGATGAGGTGTCGGGGCGGGTTGGCTTGCAGTGCAAGCCGGTGAACTGCCGCAGAAGGTTTTGGATAGGTTCGGATAACGTCTTTTTTCAGGAGTCGTGTTTTGAAAGTCTTGAAGCTGTCAGCCCAGGGGCTGCCCCAATCGTGGATTTCGCTTGAACAGGCGGTGATCCATTACGCCGCCGATGAGGTGCGCTGGGAAATGGGCCATGACGTGGCGGTGTTTCATGGTGGCCACAACGCCGTCACGGGCAGGCAGTCGATCATCACGGTATCAAGCATCATTGGCACCAAGGGGGTACCCAACATCAACCCGTTTGAGTTGCGGCCAGGCCTGACCAACAGCAAGCTGTTTGTGCGTGACCGCAACCTGTGTGCCTACTGTGGTGACCAGTTTGATGAGCATGACTTGACCCGCGAGCACATCATTCCGTTTGCCCAAAACGGCATTGACACCTGGATGAACGTGGTGACTGCGTGCCGCCCGTGCAATCACCGCAAGAGCCACCGCACACCCGAACAGGCGCACATGCCGCTGCTCTACACCCCTTATGTGCCCAGCCTGTGGGAAGACTTCATTTTGCGCAACCGCCGCATTCTGGTTGACCAGATGCAGTTCCTGATGGCGCATGTGCCCAAGTCGTCAAGGCTGGTGGCGTGAGCCATCGATGACGGTATGAAAAAATGGGAGACAAACAATGACACATCGTGAACCCGGGCTTTCGCCCTTTTATCTGGCTCTGCTGTTGGGCAGCGCGCTGGCGCCGACTCTGGCCTGCGCCGTGGCAGCCGATCCGGCGGCGGTACAGGCTCCCTCTGCATCCGCACCGGCCCTTATGCATGCCAGGTTGTGGCAGACCGGGGACGACCCCAAGGGCTATTGGGTGAGCGAAAAGCTCGACGGTGTGCGGGCCTTCTGGGATGGTCACGCCTTGCGCTTTCGCAGCGGCTTGCCCATTGCCGCCCCCGCTTGGTTCACCGCCGCGTTGCCCAAGACCGCGCTGGACGGTGAGTTGTGGCTGGGGCGTGGGCGTTTTGATGAACTCTCAGGCATCGTGCGCCACCAGCTGCCGGTGGATGCCGACTGGCGCAGCGTGCGCTACATGATTTTTGATTTGCCCGGTGCGGCTGGCGTGTATTCCGAGCGGTCGCAGCACCTCAGCGCTCTGGTGGCAGACGCACGGCAACCGTGGTTGCAAATGGTGACGCAGCAGCGCGTGCCCAGCCCAGCGGCGTTACAAAATTTGTTGCAGCAGACGGCCAGTGAGGGCGGGGAAGGCCTGGTGCTGCACCGTGCCAACGCGCTGTGGACGCCCGGGCGCAGCGAAGCCTTGCGCAAACTCAAGCTCCAGCCCGACGAAGAAGCCCGCGTGGTGGCGCACTTACCCGGCAAAGGCCGCCATGCCGGGCGCCTGGGCGCTTTGTTGATGGAGATGCCGAACGGTCAGCGTTTTGCCTTGGGCACAGGATTGACCGATGCCCAACGTGCTGACCCGGCACCTGTCGGATCGCTTGTCACCTACCGCTACCACGACCACACGCCGAGAGGCTTGCCCAAGTTTGCGTCCTTTTTGCGGGTGCGCACGCCAGAGTAGCGTGCACAGGCCTGCGGGTCAGGCAAACACGCCCGCTGTCTCCTGCATGCGCTCTGACACCTCGCCCAGATGGTGCAAGGTGTCGCCAAAGCTGATCTCCAGCTGGGTGAGCTTTTTGAAGTAATGGCTGACGATGTAGGCATCGGTCACGCCAATGCCACCGTGCAATTGCACCGCCTGCTGGCCAACAAAACGCATCGACTGGCCCAACTGCACCTTGGCGCGCGCCAGCGCGGCACGGCGCTCGGGTGCTGGGCTGACCAGCTTCAGGCTGGCGTAATAACTCATGGAGCGGGCCAGTTCCAGCTGCATCTTCATGTCGGCCATGCGGTGACGCAGTGCCTGAAAGCTGGCAATAGCCACGCCAAACTGTTTGCGGGTGTTTAGGTACTCGGCGGTGAGCAACAGGGTTTTGTCCATCACGCCAACGCCTTCGGCACAGACCGCCGCGATGCCCACATCCACGGCCAATGCCAGCGCGGCCAGGCCATCCCGGGTGATCAGGGTGGCCGGTGCATTGGCAAAGTGCACATCGGCGGCGCGGCTACCGTCTTGCGTGGCGTAACCCCGGCTGCTGACCCCCGCTGCCGAGCGTGCCACCAGAAACAGCGCAAGCTGGCCGTCCAGCTTAGCGGGCACCAGAAAAGCGTCCGCCTGGTCGCCCGCAGAAACTACATTTTTTGTAGCTGTCAACGCATATTCCGTATGGGCTAGAGCCACATTTGATTCACATTTTTCGAGCCGGTAGCGGTTGCCGCGTTCCTGATGGGCCAGCACCATCAGTGCCTCACCAGACGCGATGCGTGGCAACCACTGGCTTTGCACGGCCTGTGGTGCGAACTGGGTCAGCACGACCGATGCCATCAGGCATTGCGCCAGCGGCTCCAGCACCAGTCCCGCGCCGAGCTGCTCCATTACCACCATGGCTTCAATCGGTCCCATGCCCAAGCCGTCGTGGCTTTCTGGCACGCACAGGCCGCACAAGCCCAGCTCAGCGAGCTCGCCAAATGCGTCACGCGCAAAACCACCTGCGGCCACGATGGCGCGGCGGCGCTCAAAACTGTAGCCTTTGTCGACCCAGCGTTGCACGGCGTCACGCAACTGGTTTTGGTCGTCAGAAAAATCAAAGTTCATGTGAGTCACCTTTTGAACGGTTGGGGACAGAGCTGGTTCATAGCGTGTCACTGCGGTCTGTCCCGCAATTACCCAAGAACGACCTGTGCCACGATGTTGCGTTGCACCTCGTTGCTGCCGCCGTAAATGGTGGTTTTGCGCAGGTTGAAGTAGGTTGACGCCAGCGGCGCGCAGTGCAGCGCATTGCCCGGGAAGCCGTAAAGTTGGCCGTCGATCTGGTTGCCTTGCCAGCCCGCGTCCATTGCCTCGTGCATCAGGGGCAAGGCGAAGGGGCCCGCGGCGAGCATCATCAGCTCGGCGTAGCGCTGCTGGATCTCACTGCCGCGAATTTTGAGCAGACCCGCAATGTCCAAAGCGTTTTTGCCGGTTTTCTCGGCAGACAGCACGCGCAATACCATCATTTCCAGCGCGACCACATCCACTTCCAGCAGGGCAATCTGGTCGCGGAAACGCAAGTCGTTCCACACGCCCTCGCTCTTGGCAATGCGCTTGAGGCGCTCCAGTTCGCGTTTGGAGCGGTTCACGTCGGCAATGTTGGTGCGCTCGTGGCTGAGCAGGTGCTTGGCAAAGGTCCAACCCTTGTTTTCTTCGCCAATCAGGTGGCTGACCGGTACTTTGACGTCGTCAAAAAAGACCTCGTTCACTTCAGCCTCGCCGTCCAGCAGCACGATCGGGCGCACCGTGACGCCGGGCGAGCTCATGTCGATCAGCAAAAAGCTGATGCCGGTCTGTGGTTTGCCCTCTGTGCTGGTGCGCACCAGGCAAAAAATCCACTCGCCGTATTGGCCGAGCGTGGTCCAGGTTTTTTGGCCGTTCACCAGGTAATGGTCACCTTGAAGCTCGGCGCGGCATTTGACCGAGGCCAGGTCCGAGCCTGAGCCGGGTTCGCTGTAGCCCTGGCTCCACCACACCTCACCGCTGGCAATGCCCGGCAAAAAGCGCTGTTGCTGCTCTGGCGTGCCGAAGGCCATGATGACGGGCGCCACCATCACCGGACCAAACGGCACGATGCGCGGGGCACCCGCCAGGGCGCATTCCTCTTCAAACAGGTGTTTTTGGATGGCAGTCCAGCCGGGGCCACCAAATTGTTGCGGCCAGCCAAACCCCAGCCAGCTTTTTTTGCCCAGGATTTTGGCCCAGCCTTGCTGGTCGTCGCGGCTCAGGCGCAGGGCGTTGTGTACTTTGTGGGCAATGTCAGCAGGCAGGTTGGCCCGCACCCAGGTGCGCACCTCCAGCCGAAACTGCTCTTCTTCAGGGGTAAAGGTCAAATCCATCAGGGGCCTCCGGTGCTGACGCAGTGCGCCTTGCGGTCAAATTGGCGGCATTTTTAGCACGTGTGTGCCATCACTCCTGTCCGGGGGGTGACACGCCCAGCTCGGCGCAGAGTTTTTGCACCGTGTCGCGCAACTGGGCCACCTCACGTTCAAGCTGTTCAACGCGAGCCAGCGTGCCCGGCGAGCCATCGCCAGAACGTGCGCCGCCGGTCGCGCCAAATTGCGACTCATCCACCGCGCCGCACAGCAGGTGCGCCCAGCGCTGCTCGCGGGCACCGGGGGCCTTGGCCAGCTTCACCACCAGCGGGCCGCCTTTCTCGTCTGAGCGGTCTTGCAACTCTTCCAGAAAACCTTCGACCGATGAAATGTCGGCAAATTTGTACCAGCGCTCGGTGTTCAGGCGCAACTCGGCGGCGGTTTGCGGCCCGCGCAGCATCAGCAGGCCCAGCAGCACGGCAGATTGTTCGGGCACGCCCACACCGCGTTGAAAGTTGTGCTCAAAGCGGGTCACGCGGCTGCCACTGCTTTCGCGCACCAGGTTCTGGGTTTTCAGTGTGCTCACCGCATCGGCCACGTCGGCCTCGGTCAGTTCCATGATGGGATCGCGCGTGCTTTTCTGGTTGCAGCCGAGCACCAGCGAGTTAAGTGACAGCGGGTAACTGTCGGGTACAGTGCGGGCTTTTTCCATCAGGGTGCCAAGTACCCGGGCCTCGGTGGGCGACAGGAGGATCGTCATTCTTGGGGTGGATTCGGAAGTGGGTGCAGAGGTCAAAGTCATAATTCAGCCAGTTATGAAAAACATCGTTATTTTGATCTCAGGCGGCGGCTCCAACATGGCCGCCATCGTGAAAACCGCACAGCGCGAGGGCTGGGCCGACAAGTATGGCGCAGTTGTGGCGGCGGTGATCAGCAACAAGGCAGAGGCCCATGGCCTTGAATTTGCCCGCGCACACGGCATAGACACCGCGGTGCTGGACCACAAGGCTTACCCCAGCCGCGAGGCGTTTGATGCCGCGCTGGCTGAGCGCATTGATACGTTTGAGGTGCCTGGGCAACCGGTGCTGGTGCTGCTGGCGGGCTTCATGCGCATTTTGAGCGCCGGGTTTGTCAACCGGTATGCGGGGCGCCTGGTGAACATTCATCCGTCCTTGCTGCCCGCCTTTGCCGGCTTGAACACCCACCAGCGTGCCATTGATGCGGGCTGCAAAGTGGCCGGGGCCACGGTGCACCTGGTGACACCGGAACTCGACCACGGCCCGATCCTGGCGCAAGCCGCAGTCCCCGTGCTTGCCGGTGACACGGCCGATGTGCTGGCGGCGCGGGTGCTGACGCAAGAGCATGTGATTTACCCTCGGGCGGTGGCGGAATTGCTATATAAAAAATAGCTGCTTTCCCTTATAAAATGGTGGCTATAGGCCAATTTATTATATATAAATCACTCGTGCCGAAGTGCCTCAATCGGGTCCAGCCTGGCGGCCCGGCGGGCCGGGAAATAGCCAAACATCACGCCAATTCCGGCTGAAAACACAAACGACAGCAAATTCACGCCGGCGTTGAACACATAGGGCACGTTCATCAGGCTGGACAGGCCAATCGACGCACCCGTGGCCAGCACAATGCCGATCACGCCGCCGAGTGCGGCCAGCACCACCGCTTCTATCAAAAATTGCAGCAGCACCTCGCGCTCCAGGGCGCCAATGGCCAGTCGCAAACCGATCTCACGGGTGCGCTCGGTCACGCTCACCAGCATGATGTTCATGATGCCAATGCCCCCCACCAGCAGGCTCACGGCGGCCACGGCGCCCAGCAGCATGGTCATGACCCGGGTGGTGCTGGAAAAGGTTTCACCGAGCTGCTTGGTGTCGAGCACGTTGAAGTTGTCTTCGTCACTCTCAGCCAGCTTGCGCCGTTCGCGCAGCAGTTGGCTGATGCTGGCCTTGACCCGCTCGGGGTCAGCGCCGTCCTGCATCGACACCAGCAGGGTGTTGACGCGGGTGTTGCCGGTGATGCGCCGCTGCAGGGTGTGCAGCGGCATCAGCACCACGTCGTCCTGGTCGTTGCCAAAAGCCCCTTGACCCTTTTCGCTCAGCAAACCGATCACCTCGCAGCTGATCTGTTTGACCCGAATGGATGCACCAATGGCCATTTGGCTGCCAAACAACTCGCGCCGCACGGTTTCGCCAATCATGCAGACGCCAGCACCGGCCACTTGCTCTTCGGTGGTGAACTCGCGGCCGTCGGCAAGCTTCCAGTTGCCGGTGAACAGCCAGTCGTTGGTGCTGCCAATCACGCTGCTGCTCCAGTTGCGGCCGTCCAGCACGATGGTGGCGCCACTGCGCGCCTCGGGTGCCACCGCTGTGATGCCGCCCAACTGGCTAATAAGTGCCTGGGCATCGGTTTCCTTGAAGGCTGGTGCGCCACCGCCGCCGCCGCCCATCATGCGTTGCCCGGGGCGGACTTGCAGCAAGTTGGTGCCCAGGCCGGAAATCTGGTTCTGAATCGCCAGCGTGGCGCCATTGCCCAAGGTCACCATGGTGATGACGGCGCTGACACCAATCACAATGCCCAAAATGGTCAGGAACGAGCGCATCAAATTGCGCCGGACCGAGCGCAATGCCAGCAGCAGGGTGTTGAGCCACATCAGATCACCTCCGTGGGGGTTGCCGCAGTCGGGGTCAGGGCTTGCGGGCCGGGGGCACGAGGAGTCATGCCAGCCGGGTGCTGGTTGCGGGTGTCGCTGTCGACCACACCGTCAACAAAATGCACGATGCGCTTGGCGTAGGCCGCCATGTCGGCCTCATGCGTGACCATCAGCACGGTAATGCCATGGTTCACGTTCAGACCCCACAGTAGTTGCATGATCTCGCGGCTGCGCTGGGTGTCCAGGTTGCCGGTGGGCTCGTCGGCCAGCAGCACAGCTGGCTCGGTGACGATGGCCCGGGCAATCGCCACGCGCTGCTGTTGGCCACCCGAGAGTTCGGCGGGTGTGTGGTGTTCCCAGCCGGCCAGGCCCACCGAGGCCAGCGCTTTTTTGGCTGCCGCATGGCGGGTCTTGGTGGCCTCACCCCGGTACAGCAAGGGCAGCTCAACGTTTTCTTGCGCCGAGGTGCGCGCCAGCAGGTTAAAACCCTGGAACACAAAGCCCAGGTAATGCCGCCGCAGCAGAGCGCGCTGGTCGCGGCCCAGGGTTTCCACATGCACGCCGTTGAACACATACTGCCCGGTGGTCGGAGTGTCCAGGCAACCCAGTGTGTTCATGGCGGTGGACTTGCCCGAGCCACTGGGCCCCATGATGGCAACAAAGTCACCCGCCTCAATGGTCAGGTTCACACCTTTCAAGGCCTGCAAGGCCGTGGCTCCCTCGCCGTAGGTTTTGGTGACGCCGATGAGTTCAATCAGGGGCGGGGTGCTCATGGCTTGCTGGCGGCGCTGGTGCGTTGGTCGGTGATGACGGCCATGCCTTCTTTCAGGTCACCGCCGGTGACCTCGGTCATGCGGCCATCGCTGATGCCGGGGGTGACGTTGACCGCCACCGGGGCACCATCCTGCAGCACCCACACCTGTTTGGCAGCGCCACCGCTGGCCTTCTTGGCGGCACGCGGCATACGGGGCATCACGCTGGCCATGATATTGCTGCTGCTGGCTTTGGCGGCTGCGCCGTTGGTTTGCGGGCTAAAGCGCAGGGCGGTGTTGGGCACCAGCAGCACGTTCTTGCGTTCCACAGCGGTGATGGTGCTGGTGGCGGTCATGCCCGGGCGCAGGCTCAGGTCGTTGTTCTTGACATCCAGCAGTGTCTGGTAGGTGACCACGTTGTCAGTGATGGTCGAGCCATAGGCCACACGGGTGATGGCGGCCGGGAAGCGCCTTGAAGGAAACGCGCTGACCGTGAACGTGGCCGGTTGGCCGACCTTGACACGGCCCACATCGGCTTCGTCCACGTTGACTTGCAGGCGCATCTGGCTCAGGTCTTCGGCCACCGTGAAGAGGGTCACCGCTTGCAGTGAGGCTGCCACCGCATTGCCAGGGTCAACCGTGCGGGTCAGCACCACGCCGTCAGTAGGGGAACGAATGGAGGCTTTGGAGCGGTTGGTTTCGTCGGTGGCCAATGATGCGCGGGCCGAGTCGACATTGGCGCGGGCGCTGGCCCCGGCGGCAACGGCGCGGTCATGTGCGGCGCGGGCACTGTCGAGTTCGGTTTTGGACGGCACTTTGCCGCCGGAAAGCTTGGCCACTTCTTCCAGCCGGGCCAGGCTGGCGCTGCTTTCGACCACGGTGGCATTGGCTTGTGCCAACTGTGCCTGCGCGCTGGCCAGCGCCGCCTTGGAGCGCAGCACCTGGTCATTGAGCTTGGCGGTGTCCAGTTCGACCAGCACCTGGCCTTTTTTTATCCGGTCGTTCACATCCACCCACACGCGCAACACAGTGCCCGAAAGCTCGCTGCCAATGTTGACTGAGCGCGTGGGCTGCAGCGTGCCGTTGGCGGTGACGGTGAGCGTCAGGTCGCCGCGTGCCGCGGGCTCGGTGATGTAGGTGGGCGCGGCACTGCTCGCCTTGTTTTGTTGCCAAAAATAATAGCCACCACCCGCAGCCATCAGCAACACCAAAGATACCCACAGCGTGCGGCGACGCCACCAGGCGGATTTGGGTGCCTCTTGCAGCAGCGCTTGCAAGTCGCCGGGCTTTGGGGTTTGCGGCTGGGGGGATGTTTTGGATGGATCAGGCATGGGGGAACTCATGGAGAACGGGCTAAATATTGGGTGACGAAGATGCGTGACGAGTGCTGGTTATTGCCAACCGCCGCCCAGGGCCTTGATCAGCCGCACATAGTCGCTGCTGAGGTCGGCTTGCAGGCTTGCCACGCTGTCTTGCGCGCTGAGCAGGGTGCGCTGGGTTTGCAGCACGGTTTGAAAATCAATCAAGCCGCTGCTGTAACGGTTTTGCGCCAGCAGGGCGGCGTTGTTTGCGGCTGTGGCGGCTTGTTGCAGCAGTTGCAGCCGCTGGCGGTCACTTTGCAGGCTCACCAGCGCGTCTTCCACCTCTTTTAATGCGGTCAGCACGGTGGCTTGGTAAGTGGCGCGGGCTTGCTCCAGCGCGGCTTGCTGCGCCAGTACCTGGCTTTTGCCGGCCCCGGCATCAAATAATGGCACCGACAAGCTGCCCAGTACTGAGCCGGCCAGGGAGGCACCGTTGGTCAGGCCGGCGAGCGTGAGCGCACCCAAAGACAGCGAGCCACCCAGGTTGAAGCTGGGGTAGCGTGCGGCATCTGCCGCATCCACGCGCGACAGGGCGGCTTGTATGCGGTGCTCGGCAGCGCGCACATCGGCACGCTGGCGCAAGGTGCCGGCGGGGATGGCGGTGGTGGCCAGGACAGCAGCCTGTGGCATGGGTTGGGCGGGGGTCAGCAGCGGGTCAAGCGACAGCGGCTGCTGACCGGTGAGCACAGCCAGGCTGTGGCGGGTCTTGGCGATGCTGGCGCTCAGGGCTGGAATTTGCGCCGAGGTTTGCGCGGTGGCGGCCCTGGCCTGTTCAACTTCCAAAGAGGTGACCAGTCCGGCCTGCTCGCGCCAATCGGTGAGTTGCAGGGTCTCTGACTGGCTGCCCAGGTTGTTGCGGGCAATCGCCAGTTGCGCCTGTTGACCGCGCAACTGGATGTAGGCCAGCGCCACTTCGGCGGCAATGCTGACCTGCACGTCGCGCAGGCTGGCAAGGGAAGCCAGGGTGTCGGCCTCGCTGGCATTGACGCCACTGCGGATGGCGCCAAACACATCAAGTTCCCATCGGGCATCCAGGCCTGCCTTGAAACTGGTGTTGCCATCGGCGGACTCGGTCTGGTTGCGCTGCGCCGAGCCCGACAGCGTGACACCGGGGAGGGTGCTGGCCACCTTCACATCGCGCAGGGCACGTGACTGCTGCAGCGCCGCCTGGGCCGAGCGAATGCTGGTGTTGGCTTGCAGCGCCTGCTCGACCAGTTGCGATAACAGCGGGTCATGAAAGTCAGCCCACCAAGTCCGGTGCTGCAGCGCCGCCTGGGTCTGGTTTGACTCGGTTGGGGTCGGCTGCGACAAACTGGCACAGCCTGGCAAAAGCAGGCCAAACGACATGGCTGCTGCGCAGGTCAGTCGCCCTGACCAGCGGCTGTTGCAAGGGTTCAATATGGGGTATTTGGATCGCACAGGCATCGAACGTTGGGTAAATTGAATGCAAAAAAGCAGCAGAAAACGAGCAAAAACCGTCTTCGTGTGAGGGCATTGTGCGACTTGATTTTGTTATCCATGAATACGAGCAGTGAAGTTGCGTAAAGTTCCCGTGGGACAATTGCGGGCTATGCACCCAAAAGCTCTTTTAGAAGCCTGTTCCGAGTTGGTACGGCTGACCCTCAAATTTGACCACCCGGCTGATGCCATCGTGTCGCGATTTTTCCGCGATCACCGTGGTTTCGGGCCGCGTGAACGCGCCACCATGGCCGAGACGGTGTACACCGTGTTGCGCAAAAAGCAGATGTTTGACCACTTTGCGCCGTCTGGCAGTGGGCCCAAGGAACGCCGACTGGCCATTCTCGGCTTTTATGGGCCAGGCGACTTTTTACGCAGCGCCCTCTCCGACCAAGAGATCGCCTGGCTTGACCAATGCGAAAAAATCAAGCCTGAAGACCTGATGGAACGCCACCGCCACAACCTGCCCGAGTGGCTGGTGCAGCCGCTCAAAGACCAGTTGGGTGACGAATTCTGGCCACTGGTCGAGAGTTTCAACAAAGGCGCCGGGCTGGATTTGCGCGTCAATGATTTCAAAGCCAAACGCACGGATGTGCAAAAAGAGTTGGCCGCGCTGGGCATCAAGGCCATGCCAACGCCGTTCTCACCCTGGGGTTTGCGCATTGCAGGTAAACCGGCCTTGAGCAAAATGGAAGCCTTCAAGCGCGGCGACTTCGAGGTGCAAGACGAAGGCTCGCAACTGCTGGCCATGCTGCTTGATGCCAAGCGCGGCGAGATGGTGGTCGATTTTTGTGCCGGCGCCGGTGGCAAAACCCTGGCCATTGGTGCGGCCATGCGCAGCACCGGGCGCTTGTATGCGTTTGACACGTCCGCTGGCAGGTTGGATGCATTCAAGTCACGACTGGCGCGCAGTGGCTTGTCCAATGTGCACCCGGCTGCCATTGCGCACGAGCGCGATGACCGCGTCAAGCGCCTGAGCGGCAAGATTGACCGCGTGTTGGTGGATGCGCCCTGCACGGGCATGGGCACGCTGCGCCGAAACCCCGACCTGAAATGGCGGCAAACGCAAGTGGCAGTGGATGAGATGACTGTCAAGCAAACGGCCATTTTGCAAAGCGCGGCACGCCTGGTCAAGCCGGGTGGCCGCCTGGTGTACGCCACCTGCAGCGTGCTGCCGCAAGAAAATGAAACGATTGCACAAGCTTTTTCTGAGGCCAATCAAGACTTCAAGGTGCTGGAGGTGGGCGACGTGCTCACTGGCATGAAAGTAGAGCAGGCCGCCTCGCTGTGCAGTGGTGGCGAAACAGGCCAGCGCTATTTGCGCTTGTGGCCGCATCGGCACCAGACCGACGGTTTCTTTGCCGCAGTGTGGGAACGGGTATAGGCTGCACAGCAAGGGAAATAGAGAGCCCCTAAAATCGGCCTGTTGAGTGTTCGGCAATGGTTGCTGCGCGCTGCTTCAATCATGATGAGAGAGACAAAGTTGATGATTTCGTTGGACAACTCGGCTGTTTTTCAGGCGTTGCTCGATTGGGCTGCGCAGGGTGTTTGGGACTTGAGCGCGTGGCAGTTGGTGCTGTTCACATTGGTGGTGACACACATCACCATGATCAGCGTCACTATTTTTCTGCACCGCCACCAGGCGCACCGTGCGCTTGATTTGCACCCCGTCGCCTCGCATTTTTTTCGTTTCTGGCTGTGGTTGACCACCGGTCAGGTGACCAAGGAATGGGCTTCCATTCACCGCAAGCACCACGCCAAATGCGAGCAGCCAGACGACCCGCATAGCCCGCATGTGTACGGCATCAAAACAGTGCTCACACAGGGCTATGAGTTGTACCGCAAAGAGGCGCACAACAAAGAGACGCTGGCCCGTTATGGCCATGGCACACCCAATGACTGGATCGAGCACAAGCTCTACACCCGCTATTCATTTGTGGGTGTCGTGTTGATGTTGCTGATTGATTTGACGTTGTTTGGCGCGGTTGGCATGACGGTGTGGGCGGTGCAAATGGTCTGGACGCCGGTGATGGCGGCAGGCATCATCAATGGTGGCGCCCACTACTGGGGCTACCGCAACTTTGAGGCCCCCGATGCCAGCACCAATATTTCACCCTGGGGCATCCTGATTGCTGGCGAAGAGCTGCATAACAACCACCACACCTACCCGACGTCGGCCAAGCTGTCGGTCAAACCCTATGAGTTTGACATTGGCTGGGCCTACATCAGCCTGCTGCAACGCGTCGGTTTGGCCAAGGTCAAGAAGACCCCGCCAAGACTTGCTTTGGGCGCAGTGCGTCCGGTGACTGATGAGCAAACGCTGGAAGCGCTGATTCAAAACCGTTATGAGTTGATGGCGGGTTACGCCCGGGGCATGCGCCTGGCTTTCAATGACGAATTGGCTGCCTTGAAAGCCAGGCGTGCAGATGCCTCCATGATCAAGGCAGCGCAAAGCTGGTTGCATCGTGACGCTGAGAAGGTGCCCGCATCAATGGCAGGCCATCTGACCATGGTGCGTGCTGCGTCCCCGGTGCTCGACAAAATGGTGTTGATGCGCGAAGAACTTCGCCAGTTGTGGTTGAACCGCTCGCACACCCGCGAGCAACTGGCCGTTGAACTGCAAGCCTGGTGCCAGCGCGCCGAGGCCAGTGGCATTGCCGCGTTGCAAGAGTTCTCTTTGAGGCTGCGTGCAATACGGGCTTAATTTTATTGGTCTTTTCGGCTTCTAGCCCTCGTCTGAAAAGCGCAGGGTGCTATTTAATCCGTAGTGTTTGGTAGAGATGTTTAGACGTAAAAAAGCCCGCGAACTGCGGGCTTTTTTACGTCTGAAATGGCTGAATTACTTCAGTTTCATTTCTTTGTAGTCCACGTGCTTGCGAGCTTTCGGATCAAATTTCTTGATCAGAAGTTTCTCGGGAGTGGTTTTCTTGTTTTTGTCGGTCGTGTAAAAGTGACCGGTGCCAGCTGTAGATTCCAGCTTGATTTTTTCGCGTCCGCCTTTGGTTGCCATGATGCTCTTTCAGTTAAAGGGTTTAGGCTTGACCGCGCGCGCGCAAATCTGCGAGCACAGTGTCGATACCTTTTTTGTCGATCAAACGCAGACCGGCGTTCGAAATCCGCAGGCGAACCCAACGGTTTTCAGACTCTACCCAGAAACGGCGGTATTGCAGGTTCGGCAGGAACCGACGCTTGTTTTTGTTGTTGGCGTGGGAAACCGTGTTCCCTACCATTGGGCCTTTGCCCGTGACTTCACATACGCGTGCCATGTGGACACTCCGATACTGTTTAACGGCCCATGCAGTTGCATATGGCCTCACCTCGCCAAGAGGGTGGCGGTAACCCATTCGCGCCTTTGTCCCTCACGGGAGGTAAGCAGCAAAGCCAAATATTATAGCCCGGGCTTTTGTCTCTGCTTGTTCGGCTTTATTCTTGTTCCAGAAAGCGTTGCGCGTCCAGTGCCGCCATGCAGCCGGTGCCGGCGCTGGTGATAGCCTGACGGTAGACATGGTCCTGCACATCACCCGCAGCAAAAATGCCTGGCACGCTGGTTTGAGTGGCAAAACCCTGGTTGCCGCCCTTGGTGATGATGTAGCCGCCGGCCATGTCCAGTTGCCCTTGGAAAATATCGGTGTTGGGCGCGTGGCCAATGGCAATGAAGCAGCCTTTCAGCGTGATGTCTTCCGTGGCTCCGGTGGTGACGTTTTTGACACGCACACCGGTCACGCCGCTGGCGTCACCCAGCACCTCATCGAGCGTGCTGAAGGTTTTAAGCGCGATCTTGCCACTGGCCACTTTCTCCATCAATTTGTCGATCAGGATGGGTTCGGCGCGGAACTTGTCGCGGCGGTGAATCAGGTAAACCTTGGTGGCAATATTGGACAAATACAGCGCTTCTTCAACAGCAGTGTTGCCGCCACCGACCACGCAAACCGTTTCGCCACGGTAGAAGAAGCCGTCGCAGGTGGCGCAGCCTGACACGCCTCGGCCCATGAAGGCTTCTTCAGACGGCAGCCCCAGGTATTTGGCAGAGGCGCCCGTGGCCAAAACGAGTGAATCGCAGGTGTAAGTGCCGCTGTCGCCAGTCAGGGTGAACGGGCGCTTGGAGAAGTCAACCTTGTTGATGTGGTCAAACACAATATCAGTCTTGAAGCGTTCTGCGTGCGCCAGAAAGCGCTGCATCAGGTCGGGACCCTGCACACCGTCCACGTCGGCGGGCCAGTTGTCAACTTCGGTGGTGGTCATGAGCTGGCCGCCTTGAGCGATGCCGGTGATCAGCAGCGGTTGCAGGTTGGCGCGCGCGGCGTAAATGGCAGCGGTGTAGCCTGCGGGGCCGGAACCCAATATGAGAACTTTGCTGTGTCGTGTGTCTGTCATGAAGGAGCCTTTCAAAAGGGGTGCGATGGCCGTGTACAGTTCGGGCAGGTATGAAAAATCTGAATGCAGCGGTTTGTATCAGACTGTGGTGTACCGAGTTTCAATGAAGGGATTATCCAATGGCTGTGCTTACAAATCTGGACTTGCTCAAGCGGGTGCCTATTTTTTCGGCACTCTCCACGCATCAAATGACTCAGCTGGCGGATGCCGTGACCAAGCGACGCGTGAAGCGGGGTGAATTGATTGTGGAGCAGGGCAAAAAAAGCAACACGCTTTTTGTCATCCTGTCAGGGCGTGCCCGTGTGGTGATGACGGATCGGCGCGGCAAGGAAGTCATTGTGGCGGTGCTTCAGGTTGGCGACTACGTGGGTGAAATCAGTCTGATTGACGGCAAAAGTCACTCCGCCAGCGTGCAGGCCGAAGTGCAAACCGATTTGCTCGAGTTGGGCCAAACTGAGTTCAACCGCTGCCTGGCTGAAAACCATGCCACGGCAAACTCTGTGATCAAGGGGCTCGCGAGCCGCCTGCGCAAGGCCGATGACAAGATCAGCGCGCTGGCTTTGATGGATGTGGATGGCCGGGTGGCGCAGGTGCTGGTGAGCTTTTCACAACCGGCCGTTGACAACTGCAAGCAGTTGGTGATCATGGAAAAAATCACGCGCCAGGACATTGCCAAGATGGTCGGTGCATCGCGTGAAATGGTCAGCCGGGTGATGCGTGACTTTGAAGAGCGGGGCTTCATCAAAACCCGCGCAAATGGCTCGTTGGAGTTGACTGAGCGTCGCTCAGTACCGCGCTGATGCATGTTTAGATTGCTTGAACCCATGACTTATTCGCTTCACACTTTGAGTTCTCCGGTGGGTGCCAACGTTGCGCCCGTGCGTTCCGGCGTCGCGCGCTTCGCCGCTGAATTGACCCTTGTCGTTGGCTTTGTGGCATTGACACTGTGGCTGCTGGCGCTGTCGACTTTTTCACTGCAGGATTCGGCCTGGTCGACGTCTGGCACGGGTGGGCAGGTGCTTAACAGTGCCGGTTGGCTGGGCGCCTGGTTGGCGGACAGCAGCTATTTTTTGCTTGGTTTTTCGGTCTGGTGGTGTGTGGCTGCAGCGCTGCGGGTGTGGTTGTCGGCATTGGCGCGCTGGCTGCGCGGACATGACCTGTTGGCCACCGGACAGACGACAGAGGCAGGTGCAAACCCGGCGCGCTGGGCCGGCAGACGGACTAAATTCTGGCTCGGCCTGGTGCTGCTGGTGGCCGCCAGCGCCGTGCTGGAATGGACACGTTTTTACAGCCTAGAGGCGCGTTTGCCGGGCCATGGCGGCGGCATTGTGGGTTATTTCCTGGGGCCACTGGCGGTGCAGACGCTTGGCTTTGCCGGTTCCGGGCTGCTGGCCATTGTGGCGGGCGTGGTGGGCTCGTCGCTGGTCTTTGGCTTCTCATGGGGGCAACTCTCCGAGCGACTCGGGGGTTGGCTGTTCGGCAAGATCGAGACGCGCCGCGAACAGCGTGAGGTGCAGCAAGACATGGCGCTTGGTCAGCAGGCGGCGCAGGAGCGCGCCGAAGTGCTGGTGGAAGAACGCCAGGACATCGCTGTGCATCGCCCCAAGCCAGTGCTGATTGAACCGGTGCTGGCCGATGTGCCGAAAAGCGAGCGGGTCGCCAAAGAGCGGCAAAAGCCACTGTTCAGGGATTTGATGGACAGCAAGTTGCCTCAGGTTGATTTGCTTGATGGGGCCCTGAAACGCCAGGAAACCGTGGCTCCCGAGACGCTCGAGATGACCAGCCGCATGATCGAGAAAAAGCTCAAGGACTTTGGCGTGGATGTCACCGTGGTGCTGGCGCAGCCCGGCCCGGTCGTGACGCGTTATGAGATTGAGCCAGCCACCGGGGTCAAGGGCTCGCAGATTGTGGGTCTGGCCAAAGACCTGGCCCGCAGTTTGAGCCTGGTGTCGATCCGGGTGGTGGAAACCATTCCGGGCAAGAACTACATGGCGCTGGAATTGCCCAACGCCAAGCGCCAGACCATTAAGCTGTCGGAAATACTCGGCTCGCAAATTTACAACGAGGCCAAATCCTTGCTGACCATGGGGCTGGGCAAGGACATCATCGGCAACCCGGTGGTGGCCGACCTGGCCAAGATGCCGCACGTGCTGGTGGCGGGCACCACGGGTTCGGGCAAGTCTGTGGGCATCAATGCCATGATTTTGAGTATGCTTTACAAGGCAGAAGCCCATGACGTGCGCCTGCTGATGATCGACCCCAAGATGCTGGAGATGTCGGTGTACGAGGGCATTCCCCACCTGCTGTGTCCGGTGGTGACTGACATGCGCCAGGCTGCCAACGGCCTGACCTGGTGCGTGGCTGAAATGGAGCGCCGCTACAAGCTGATGAGCAAGATGGGTGTGCGCAACCTGGCCGGGTTCAACACCAAGATGGATGACGCCAAGGCGCGCGGCGAGTACATCGGCAACCCGTTCAGCCTGACCCCGGAAGCCCCCGAGCCGCTCGACCGCCTGCCGCACATCGTGGTGGTGATTGACGAGTTGGCTGACCTGATGATGGTGGTGGGCAAGAAGATTGAAGAACTGATTGCGCGCCTGGCGCAAAAAGCCCGCGCCGCGGGTATTCACCTGATTCTGGCCACCCAGCGACCCAGTGTGGACGTGATCACCGGCCTGATCAAGGCCAATATCCCGACCCGCATTGCGTTTCAGGTCAGCAGCAAGATCGACAGCCGCACCATTCTGGATCAGATGGGTGCCGAAGCCCTGCTGGGCATGGGCGACATGCTTTACATGCCCAGCGGCACCGGTCTACCCATTCGCGTGCACGGCGCGTTTGTCAGCGACGAAGAGGTGCACCGCGTGGTGACTTACCTGAAAAGCCAGGGCGAGCCCAACTACATTGAAGGCATTCTGGAGGGTGGCACGGTGGACGGTGAAGACGGGGCCAGCGGTGACGGCGTTGCCGGTGGTGAGAAAGACCCGCTGTACGACCAGGCAGTTGAAATTGTCCTCAAGAACCGCAAGGCCAGTATTTCGCTGGTGCAGCGTCACCTCAAAATTGGCTATAACCGTGCAGCACGCTTGGTCGAAGACATGGAAAACGCCGGATTGGTCAGCAGCATGAGCACCAGCGGCCAGCGTGAAATTCTGGTGCCGGCGCGCAACGACTAGGTGGTTGCTCGCCCGTCATTGCAAACGCAGTGAAGCAGCCCTCTCCAGCATGGCAAGCGAACAAGGAAACGTGTGAAGCGATTTTTATTGACATTATTTTTGATAGCTACTCACGTAGGATTGGCCGGGGCTACAGGCCTAAATAGCCTTGAAATGTTTGTGAAGAACGTCAAAACCGGACGCGCAGATTTCAGCCAAGTGGTGACTTCGCCCGTCAAAGAGGGCCAGTCGCCCAAAATCAAAACCTCCACCGGCCAGTTTGAATTTGCCCGGCCCAACCGGTTCAGGTTCAACTACACCAAGCCGTTCGAGCAGACCATCGTGGCCGACGGCCAAACGCTGTGGCTGCATGACGTTGACCTGAACCAGGTCACCGCACGCAAGCAGGCGGCGGTGTTGGGTTCGACCCCGGCAGCGCTGATTGCGTCTGCGGCTGACTTGCAGGCCTTGCAGGTAGATTTTGTGCTCGCGGATGCGCCCGACAAGGATGGGTTGCAGTGGGTTATGGCCACGCCCAAGTCCAAGGACGGTCAGTTGCAGTCGGTGCGGGTGGGCTTCAGGGTTGCAGGTGCTGCCGCTGCGCAGACCAGCACACTGGAAGTGCTCGAGATTCTGGACAGTTTTGGTCAGCGCTCCGTCTTGACCTTCAAGCAGTTTCAAGCCAATCTGGCTCTGCCGACCACCAGTTTTGCGTTCAAGCCGCCAGTGGGGGCGGATGTGATCCGGCAGTGACGCCTGCCGATGCTCGGGTGCTGGAAGCTCTCATAGCCGTTGTTAGCAACCACCTGTAAGCTGGGGCAACAGCGTTTCAAGTCAGCCAGGCCCTTGTCAAGTATCCAATCGATTCGACCACGACACAATGTTGCCCATGACTTCGCAACCACTCACGCACCCACCCCTGGCCGAGCGCTTGCGTCCCAAAACCCTGGGCGAGGTGGTGGGCCAGCAACATTTGTTGGGCGAGGGTATGGCGCTGCGCCTGGCGTTTGAATCGGGCCAGCCGCACAGTTGCATTTTTTGGGGCCCGCCGGGCACCGGCAAAACCACCATTGCAAGGTTGATGGCGGACGCGTTTGAGGCGCAGTTCATCACCATCAGCGCGGTATTGGGTGGGGTCAAAGACATTCGCGAAGCGGTTGAAAAAGCGCTGTTGGCGCAGCAGCATGGCCTGCGCACGCTGGTGTTTGTCGATGAGGTGCACAGATTCAACAAAAGCCAGCAAGACGCGTTTTTGCCGCATGTGGAAAGCGGGCTGTTCACCTTCATTGGTGCCACCACTGAAAACCCGTCGTTTGAGGTGAATTCGGCTCTGCTGTCGCGCGCGGCGGTTTATGTGCTGCAGGCGCTCACAGCTGAAGATTTGAAGAAAATTGTGGCTCTGGCCCAATCACATCAAGCGCTACCAGTTATTGAAGATATAGCAGTCGAGCGACTAGTGGCATACGCCGATGGTGATGCGCGTCGGCTGCTCAACACGCTGGAAATCCTGGCGGTGTCAGCGTTGCAGGAAAAACGCAGCGAAATCACCGATGTCTGGCTGCTCAAGGTGCTGGGCGAACGCATGCGCCGGTATGACAAGGGCGGCGAGCAGTTTTATGACACCATTTCAGCCCTGCACAAAAGCGTGCGTGGCAGCGACCCGGATGCGGCGCTATATTGGCTGCTGCGCATGCTCGACGGTGGTGCCGACCCCAAATACATGGCGCGCCGCCTGATCCGTATGGCCAGCGAAGACATTGGCCTGGCCGACCCGCGCGCCCTGCGCCTGGCGCTGGATGCGGCAGAGGTTTATGAGCGTTTGGGCACGCCTGAGGGTGAGCTGGCCCTGGCCGAATGTGTGATATATCTGGCTGTTGCGCCCAAGTCCAACGCGGTCTACAAGGCGTTCAACGAAGCCCGAGCCTTCATCAAGGAGGACGGCACACGCCCCGTGCCGATGCATTTGCGCAACGCGCCGACCAAACTGATGAAGCAACTGGACTACGGCAAAGGCTACCGCTACGCCCACGACGAGGCGGGTGGTTTTGCGGCGGGTGAGCGCTATTTGCCAGATGGCATGACTGAACCCGGCTTTTATAGGCCGGTGGAGCGCGGTCTGGAGATCAAGATTGCGGAGAAGCTGCGCAGCTTGAAGCAACGCAATGATCAAGCGCGTTGATGTGCCGTTAACCATGCTAATCATGCTGGCGCGCAAGGGTAAACCCGGTCATGGCAGGTCTGATGCGGGGAAACCCCTTCACTACAATCGCGTCCACTTATCTGCCGGAGACTCATGTTGGCAGGTTTATTGCTAACACTTAGGCAGGGCTCACAAGGCTGTACCTCGCATCGCACTTTGGGTGTTGATGACATCACCCGTCAAAAATCGGAGAAGAAAATATGGAAACCTTGATACAGCAGATCATTAACGGTCTGGTGTTGGGCAGCATGTATGCCTTGGTCGCGTTGGGCTACACCATGGTGTACGGCATCATTGGCCTGATCAATTTCGCCCACGGCGAGGTGCTGATGGTGGGCGCGCTGACCAGTTGGACCATCATCGGCCTGATGCGTGACGCCATGCCAGGCACACCCGGCTGGCTCATTTTGTTGATTTCCCTGGTGATTGCCTGCATTGTGGCGGCCGCGCTGAACTTCACGATTGAAAAAGTGGCCTACCGACCGCTGCGCAACAGCCCTCGGCTGGCCCCGCTGATCACCGCCATTGGCATGTCGATCTTGCTGCAGACGCTGGCCATGATCATCTGGAAGCCCAACTACAAGTCATTTCCCAATTTGTTGCCGACCGTGCCGTATGAGATTGGTGGCGCAGTGATCACGCTCACCCAGGTGATGATTCTGGGCGTCACGGCCATGTCGCTGGCGGTGCTGATGTGGCTGGTGAACTACACAAAATTAGGTCGTGCCATGCGCGCCACGGCGGAAAACCCGCGCGTGGCGGCCCTCATGGGCGTCAAGCCTGACGTGGTGATTTCGGCCACCTTCGTGATCGGCGCGGTGCTGGCAGCCATTGCCGGAGTGATGTGGGCCGCCAATTACGGCACGGTGCAGCACACCATGGGTTTCCTGCCGGGTTTGAAAGCTTTCACGGCAGCGGTGTTTGGTGGCATTGGCAACCTCGCTGGTGCCGTGGTGGGTGGCATCTTGCTGGGCCTGATCGAGTCGCTGGGCGCGGGCTACATTGGCACCATCACCGGCGGCGTGCTGGGCAGCCATTACTCCGACATTTTTGCGTTCATTGTGTTGATCATTGTGCTGACGCTGCGGCCCTCGGGCTTGCTGGGTGAGCGGGTGGCGGACCGGGCTTGAAGGACAGAACATGAAACAAAAACAAATCATCGTTTTTTTGCTGGCCGCGGTCGGCCTGCTCGTTGCCCCCTTGATTCTGCAGGGCTTTGGCAACGCCTGGGTGCGCATTGCCGACATGGCGCTACTGTATGTGCTGCTGGCCCTGGGCCTGAACATCGTGGTGGGCTACGCCGGTTTGCTTGACCTGGGTTATGTGGCGTTTTTTGCCATTGGTGCCTACATGTATGCGCTGTTGGCCTCACCCCACTTGCCCGAAACATTTCCGGCCATTGCCGCGATGTTTCCCAACGGACTGCACACCCCGATCTGGCTGATCATTCCGGCAGCGGCTGGCTTGGCGGGGCTGTTTGGCGTGCTGCTGGGCGCGCCCACCTTGCGCCTGCGGGGTGATTACCTGGCCATCGTGACGCTGGGTTTTGGCGAAATCATCCGCGTGTTTTTGAACAACCTGGACCACCCGGTCAACATCACCAATGGCCCCAAGGGCATGGGCGAGATTGATTCGCTGACATTCTTTGGCGCCAGTTTTGGCAAAACCCTGACGATTGGCGGCTTCGACATCCCGTCGGTGACGCTCTACTACTACCTGTTTCTGGTGCTGGTGGTGGCCAGTGTGGTCATTTCTCACCGTTTGCAACTGTCCCGCGTGGGTCGGGCCTGGATGGCCATTCGTGAAGACGAAATTGCCGCCAAGGCGATGGGCATCAACACCCGCAACCTGAAATTGCTGGCGTTTGGCATGGGTGCAACCTTTGGTGGTGTCTCCGGGGCCATGTTTGCCTCGTTTCAGGGCTTCATCTCGCCCGAGTCTTTCAGCTTGATGGAATCCATCATGATTGTGGCCATGGTGGTGCTGGGTGGTATTGGCCATCTGCCGGGGGTCATTTTGGGCGCAGTTGCCTTGTCTGCCTTGCCGGAGGTGCTGCGTTATGTGGCGGGGCCGCTGCAGGCCCTCACGGGAGGCCGTCTGGACTCGGCCATTTTGCGCCAGTTGCTGATTGCCTTGGCCATGATTGTCATCATGCTGATGCGCCCGCGCGGCCTGTGGCCGTCGCCTGAGCACGGCAAGGCCCTGCAATCCACCAAATCCTGAGACGGCACAGACCGTATCCAACAGATCGAATAGGGCAGCGTGAGCGAGCCCCACAGAAGAAGGAATCACATGACAGACACCGTACTCAATGTGGCCGGCGTATCCAAACGCTTTGGCGGCTTGCAGGCCCTGAGCGATGTGGGGATCCAGATCAAGCGTGGCCAGGTCTACGGCCTGATCGGCCCCAATGGCGCGGGTAAAACCACGTTTTTCAACGTGCTCACTGGCTTATACACGCCCGACACCGGCACCTTTGAGCTGGCGGGCAAGCCCTACCGGCCGACCGCCGTGCATGAGGTGGCCAAAGCCGGCATTGCCCGCACGTTTCAAAACATCCGTCTGTTTGCCGAGATGACGGCCATTGAAAACGTCATGGTGGGGCGCCACGTGCGCACCCACTCGGGCTTGCTGGGGGCCGTGTTCCGCACGCCCGGCTTCAAGGCCGAAGAGGCCGCGATCACCGCCAGGGCCTATGAGCTGCTGGACTATGTGGGCATTGCCAAATTGGCCGACTACAAGGCCCGCACCCTGAGTTACGGTGACCAGCGCCGCCTTGAAATTGCGCGTGCGCTGGCCACCGACCCGCAACTGATTGCGCTGGACGAACCTGCGGCTGGCATGAACAGCACCGAGAAAATTTTGCTGCGCGAACTGATCGACAAAATTCGCAATGACAACCGCACCATTTTGTTGATCGAACATGATGTGAAGCTGGTGATGGGTCTGTGCGACCGCGTCACTGTGCTGGACTACGGCAAACAAATTGCAGAAGGCACGCCGGCGGACGTGCAGCGCAACGACAAAGTGATTGAAGCCTATCTGGGCACCGGCGGCCACTGAAACGGCCTGCGGCACAAGGAAAAAAACATGGCAAATATTCTTCTCAAGGTCAAGGGTCTCAAAGTAGCCTACGGCGGCATTCAAGCCGTGAAAGGTGTCGACTTTGAAGTGCACGAGGGTGAACTGGTGTCACTGATCGGCTCCAACGGGGCTGGCAAGACCACCACCATGAAGGCCATTACCGGCTCACTGCCGATCAACGACGGCGACATTGAGTACCTGGGAAAAAGCATTCGCGGGCAGGGCCCGTGGGACCTGGTCAAGCAAGGTCTGGCCATGGTACCGGAAGGCCGGGGTGTGTTCACCCGCATGACCATTCTGGAAAACCTGCAAATGGGTGCCTACATTCGTGATGACAAGCCTGACATCCTGGCCGACATCGACAAGGTGTTCACGATCTTCCCGCGCCTGAAAGAGCGCAAAGACCAGCTGGCAGGCACCATGAGCGGCGGCGAGCAGCAGATGCTGGCGATGGGCCGCGCGCTGATGAGCCGCCCCAAGGTGCTGCTGCTCGATGAGCCGTCCATGGGCCTGGCACCGATCATGGTGGACAAGATTTTTGAGGTGGTGCGGGATGTGTATGCGCAGGGCGTCACGGTGTTGCTGGTCGAGCAAAACGCCAGCCGCGCACTGGCCATTGCTGACCGCGGTTATGTGATGGACTCTGGCCTGATCACCATGACGGGCGATGCCAAAACCATGCTGACGGATCCCAAGGTGCGCGCGGCTTACCTGGGTGAGTGAGGTTCATGCGGGTTTTGTGACAACCCGCAGTTGTTGGCACACTATTTTTTTGTGACCATGCCGTACAGGCCCAGCAAGACAAAGGCACCCAACACGCTGGCCACAAAACCTGCGGTGCTGCCGGCGGCGTAAAACCCCAGCGCTTGTCCGGCAAGATTAGCGACGAATGATCCGGCAATGCCAAGCACCGCAGTCAGGATGAGTCCAAGTTTCTGATCGCCTGGCAGCAGCGCCCTGGCCACCAGACCCACGATAAAACCGATGATGGCCATCCAGAGGTAGCTCATTCTTTTACTCCTTTTGATTGATGGGATGATCAAACTTCAGCCTAACAGATGGTTGGCTTTTGAGTCAGCTGCGAGGTGTGGCAAAAGCACGGATGCATCCGTTGTCTGCACACTCATGGCGCACCCAGTGCCAACTGGGTGGCCAATGCGTTGTGCCGCTCAATCAGGGGCCCAAGCTCTTGGGTGGCCAATTGTCCCTGGCGCACCACCACCCGACCATTCACCACGGTGTTCAGGTCAAACAGGGCCAGGTCGGCGCACATGTCCACCGCCAGATGACCAATGTCAGTGCGTCCCAGCACCTGCGCACCGCCCCGGGTGGCCATGCGCAGCGCATCGCGGGCCGTCATCTCGGCTGGGCCCAGATCGCAGCCAAAGAACGTTCGCTTTGAACCATCAGCCGCCACGTGCACCTCATGCGGCTGCATGGCGCGGCCAACTCTGGCCAGCAGCAGGGCCTGGCGGGCTTCGTTCACCATGTGGGCCGCATCGTTGCTGGCGCTGCCGTCGACACCCAAACCCACCGGCACACCGGCGTTGAGCATCTTGCGAATCGGGGCTATTCCGCTGGCCAGGCGCATGTTGCTGCACGGGCAGTGCGCCACGCCGGTTCGGCTGGCGGCAAACAGGTTGATGCCCTCATCGTCGAGTTTCACGCAGTGGGCGTGCCACACATCCGTGCCTAACCAGCCCAGGTCCTGTGCGTATTGCGTGGGCGTGCAGTTGAACTTCTCGCGGCTGTAGGCCAGGTCGTGGTCGTTCTCCGCCAGGTGGGTGTGCAGGCGCGCACCAAAATTGCGTGCCAGTTTGGCGGACTCGCGCATCAGGTCGCGGCTGACACTGAAAGGCGAGCAGGGTGCCACGCCGATGTTGAGCATGGCGCCGTGAGAGCTGTCGTGCCAGGTGTCGATCAGCCGCTGTGTGTCCTTGAGAATGGCGCTCTCTTTTTCCACCACGCCGTCCGGTGGCAAACCGCCCTGTGACTGTCCCACGCTCATGCTGCCGCGGGTGGCCACAAAACGCATGCCGATGGCCGCTGCGGCTTCAATGCTGTCGTCAAGTCGCACGCCGTTGGGGTAAATGTAGAGGTGGTCGCTGCTGGTGGTGCAGCCACTCAGCAAGAGTTCGACCATAGCCACTTGCGTGCTCACGCGCACCATGTCGGGCGTGAGGCCGGCCCAGATTGGGTACAGGCCGCGCAACCAGCCAAACAACTCGGCATTCTGCACGCCGGGTATGGCCCGGCTCAGGCTTTGCACCATGTGGTGGTGGGTGTTGACCAAGCCAGGCGTCACCAGATGGCCGCGCGCGTCAATCACCTCATCGGCGGTTTGTGGCAGATCGGCGGCGGGGCCGATGGCTTCTATGCGGTGGCCGCGGACAAACACTGAGGCATCGTGCAACTCGCGGGCCAGGCTGGGCTCGAAGCGGTCAAAGGTGGCGATGCAGCGGGCGTTTTTGATCAGCAGCGTGTTCATGGTGCGTTGACATTGAGGTTTTTTGCAAAAGATTTGACATTGCTCAAGGTATGGGTTGGGTTGGGGCGGCACAGTAGAAACTATGTTTTCCATCAACGCCATCGACCCCACCGCCCAATCCCAGTCTATTTCCCGCGGGCAGCTTTTGCTGCAACGCGGTGTCGATGCACCGTGGGTCAGCTTCATCGAGTCCGGGCGCGTCGCTTTGGGCGTGCTTGAGGGTGATGTGCTGGAGCATCAAATCGGCGTACTTGATGGGCCGTGCTGGCTGGATGCAAGTTCGGTTGTGCTGGGTTTGCCGCACTTGGTGGATGCCGTGGCCGACTCGCCCGTGCAGTTGCGCCAGGTCAGCATCGAAGATTTCCGCAAAGGCATGGCCGACATGCCTGAACCGGCCCAGGCGGTGCTGGCCGATGTGGCCATGGCGCACCGCCGGCAGACCGAATTTGCGGTGAGTCGTCTGGCCAAAGACGCAGAGGCACGCTGTGCAGAGTGGTTACTCAGCCACGCGCATGCCAGTGACCATGGCGTGATGGCAGTCGAGTTGCAGCAGCGCAAACGCAGCATTGCAGCGCAACTGGGCATTGCACCCGAGACCTTCTCACGCGTGCTGCGCCATTTGCGTGAACAAAGCCTGATCAGTGGTACCGGCCGGGTGCTCAACCTGGTGAATCCCAACGCATTGCGCTCGCTGGCTGGCGTTTGAAGTCATGTCATTTTTTAAGTGCCCATAACACCCGCTCTGGCGTGGCCGGCGCATCCAGCGGCACCGCCTTGCCATCCTCTCGCGCTTGCGCCACGGCATCTCGCAGGGCCTCAAACACGCTGATGGCCAGCATGAAGGGTGGCTCGCCCACTGCCTTTGAGCCAAACACGTTGTCTTCGGTATTGGGTTCAGGCCAAAAATCGACCTGAAAATGCTCCGGCACATCACCTGCAGTCGGAATTTTGTAGGTGCTGGGCGCGTGGGTAGCCAGCGCACCTTGCGCGTTCCACACCAGTTCTTCGGTGGTGAGCCAGCCCATGCCCTGCACAAAGCCGCCTTCAATTTGTCCAATGTCCAGCGCCGGATTGATGGAGCAGCCCACGTCATGCAAGATGTCCACTTTTAGCACCCGGCTCTCACCGGTGAGTGTGTCGATGGCGACTTCGCTACACGCGGCACCATAGGCAAAGTAGTAAAACGGCCGTCCAGTGAGGGTGGTTTTGTCGTAGTGAATTTTGGGTGTGCGATAAAAGCCATCGCTCCAGAGCTGGATGCGGTTGGCGTAGGCCAGCGCCACCACCGCCTGGAAGCTGCGCGTGGCTTTGGGCGTGATGACCTCACCCCTTGCAAACTGCACCGCGCCCGCATCCACACCGTCAAGCCCGCCGACAAACGATGCCAGGTTGTCACGCACATGGCGCGCGGCAAACTGGGCGGCGCGGCCGTTCAGGTCGGTGCCCGCGGAGGCTGCTGTGGCCGAGGCATTGGGGATTTTGCTGGTGTCGCTGGCTGTGACCAGGACACAAGACAGGGGCACCCCCAGTTCATCGGCCACGATTTGCGACACTTTGGTGTGCAGACCTTGCCCCATTTCGGTGCCGCCGTGGTTGACCATGACGCTGCCATCCAGGTACACATGCACCAACGCGCCGGCTTGATTGAATAACGTGGCGGTGAAGCTGATGCCAAATTTGACTGGCGTCATGGCTAGGCCACGCTTGATCACCGCATGGCTTTTGTTCCAGGTTGAAATAGCCTCTCGCCTATGCTGGTACTTCGCAGACAGCTCCAGTTTTGAAAGCAAGGGTTGCAGGATATTGCCCTCTACTTGCATGCCGTAGTGGGTGGTGTCTCGCCTGGCACCGGTGTCAATGGCTTCATCGCTGTACAAATTACGCAGCCGCACGGCCAGCGGGTCCAGCCCCAGGTGTCGTGCAATGTCACCCAGAATGGCTTCGGTGACGATCATGCCCTGAGGCCCGCCAAAACCGCGAAACGCGGTGTGGCTCTGGGTGTTGAGCTTGCAGCGGTAGGAAGTGATGTCAACGTCTTCCAGAAAATAAGCGTTGTCGGCATGAAAAATGGCCCGGTCAGCCACCGGGCCAGACAAGTCGGCGCTGAAGCCACAGGCCACCAACATCTGCAACTGCAAGCCGCACAGCCTGCCGGTGTCATCAAAACCCAAGGTGTAGTCATAGCTGAAGGGGTGGCGCTTGCCGGTGACCATGAAATCGTCATCGCGGTCCAGCCGCAGCTTGACCGGCTTTTTGAACTTGTGCGCCGCCACCGCCGCCCACACCGCCAGATGGCCGGCCTGAGTTTCCTTGCCGCCAAAGCCGCCACCCATGCGCCGGCATTCCACCCGCACCGCGTGGTTGTCGAGTCCCAGCGCGTGCGCCACCCAGTGCTGCACCTCGCCCGGGTGCTGGGTGCTGCTGTAAATCAGCCACTGGTTTTGCTCTTGCGGCAACGCATAAGCCACTTGGCCTTCCAGGTAAAAGTGTTCCTGGCCACCGACTTCCAGTGTGCCTTGCAAGGTGTGGGGGGCGCGCGCCAAAGCTTGTGCGGCATCGCCACGGCGCACGGTGACTGGCGGCAGCACAAAACTTTTTGCTTTCAGGGCCGCGCGCACGTCCAGCACGGCAGGCAGCGGCTCGATGTGGGGCTGCACTTTGCGGGCGGCCTGACGTGCCAGCATCATGCTATCGGCCACCACCACGCCAATCACCTGGCCCACATGCTGCACCGTGTCTTGTGCAAACACCGGTTCATCCCCGGCAAAGGCCGCCAGCATCTTGTGGCCCGGCACGTCTGCGGCCAGCAGCACGGCATGTACGCCGGGCAGGGCGAGCGCCACTTTGGTGTCCACCCCCAATAACTTGCCGTGTGCGACCCTGGACAAAATGGGCGCGGCATACAGCGTGCCGCGCACTTCCGCGATGTCGTCAATGTAAATGGCGGCCCCGGCGATTTGGGCAGCCGCACTTTCGTGTGGGTGGGATGTGCCGCAGGCCGGGCGGGTGTTGAGGTGCGTGGCCAACGTGGGCTGGGTGCTCATGCTGCTTCTCCTTCTGCGCTGAAGGATGCCAGGCTGCTTGACGCCAGACAGGCGTTGGCCTGCCCCTGGCTTTCCAGCCAAAAGCGTTGCAACAGGTTGCCCAGCACCTCAGTGCGGTAAGCGGCGCTGGCGCGCATGTCTGAAATGGGTTGAAACTCACCGCGCAAGGTGGTCATGGCCTGTGACACGGTGGCCTGCGTCCAGGCTTGGCCCGTCAGTGCTGCCTCGGTTTTGGACGCGCGCACCGGCGTGGCTGCGACACCGCCTGCGCCCAAAGATGCCGCCATAACCTGGCCGTCTTTCAGCCGCAAGTTGACGGCCAAACACACCGCCGAGATGTCGTCTTCAAACCGTTTGGACACTTTGTAGACCTGCAGCAACTCATCGACTTGAGGCCGTGGCACCCGTACAAAAGCCAGCACTTCATCGGTGGTCATGACATTTTTGCGGTAACCGGTGTAGAGGTTTTCCAGAGGCAACTCACGCGCGCCGCGCACACTCATCAGCACCACGCTGGCGCGCAAGGCCATCAGCAACGGCATGCTGTCACCAATCGGTGAGCCGTTGGCAATGTTGCCGCCCAGCGTGCCCGAGTTGCGCACCGGCAGGCCGGCAAAACGGCTGAAAAAGCTGTGCAACTGCGGCCGATCCGCTTGCAACGCCGCAAAGGCATCGGTCAAGCTGACCGCGGCACCAATCACGGTGTGGCTCATCTGCACCTCAATGGTGGTGAGTTCGGCCACGCGGGTCACGTCCAGCACCTGGTCAAAGTCCGTGTGCAACTTGTTGACCCACAAACCCACATCGGTGCAACCCGCCACGATTTGTGCACCGGGATGCGCCGCGCGTGTCGCCAGCAGCTCGTTCAGGCTGCTTGGAGACTGATATGAAAAATCAGCCTCTAGCCCTTTTGAAGTATGCGTGAGCAGCTCTAATTTTTGTAGCAATTCAGTTTCGTTGACTGACACGCCGGGAAAGCTCGCCAGGTGCTGCGCTGCATCCAGAATCGGCCGGTAGCCGGTGCAGCGGCACAGGTTGCCGGACAGCGCGTCTTGTGCCAGTGTGCGCGTGACGGGTGCGCCTTTGAGCACCTGGTTTTGGTACACCGCAAACAGGCTCATGGCAAAACCCGGCGTGCAGAAGCCGCACTGGCTGGCGTGGCACTGGTGCAGGGCCTGTTGCACCGGGTGCGGTGTACCGTCCGGGCTTGCCAGGTCGGCGGCCGTCCACAGTGCCATGCCGTGAACCGAATGCGCCAGACGAATGCAGCTGTTGACCGCGCTGAATTGGATGTGGCTGCCTTGCGCCTCGCCGAGCACCACGATGCAGGCGCCGCAGTCGCCTTCGTTGCAGCCTTCCTTGGTGGCACTGTGTTCGAGGTCTTCACGCAACAGCTGCAGCAGCGTGCGGGTCGGGGCGACATTGGGCAGCGTGACGATGTCGCCACGCCAGAGAAATTGAAGCAATGGGGCGATCATGGGCACAAGCATAGGACAAATTCTGGATGATGGGTGCGTGCGGCACCCAGCGCGTGTCAACTGGCTGCAGACAAGCAAATGTTGCGCCTGTTGTTCGTGACATGCTGGCACTGATCTTGCTGGCCCTTCCACAATAACTTGCGATTGCTCGCAAACCCTTGGTCAGCCCTGCACGCTTTCGCGCCAGATACCCGTTTTTTAGGCGATTTGCCAGTCAAAATACGACTCGAACACATCAAGCCCCTACTCGTCCATGCCCACCCCCCGCCTGCAACTCGACCGCATCACCAAGCGCTACCCCAGCGTGGTGGCGAACAGCGAGGTGTCGCTGACGGTCATGCCGGGGGAAACCCATGCGGTGCTGGGCGAAAACGGTGCAGGTAAATCCACGCTGATGAAAATCATCTACGGCTCGGTCAAACCTGACGAGGGCACGGTGCAGTTCAACGGGCGGGCGGTGCACATCAAGAACCCGCAAGAAGCCCGCGCCTTGGGCATCAGCATGGTGTTCCAGCATTTCAGTCTGTTTGACACCATCACCGTGGCAGAGAACGTGTGGCTGGGCCTGAACAAAAGCCTGAGCCTGCAACAAGTCACCCAAAGCATTGTGGCCAAGGCCACCGAATACGGCCTGGACATTGACCCGCTGCGCCCAGTGCACACCTTGAGCGTGGGCGAGATGCAGCGGGTGGAAATCATCCGCGCCTTGCTGACCAACCCGCAACTCTTGATTCTGGACGAACCGACTTCGGTGCTGACCCCGCAGGCAGTTGACAAGCTGTTTGTGGTGCTGAAAAAACTCGCCAGCGAGGGCTGCAGCATTTTGTACATCAGCCACAAGCTGCATGAAATCCGCGAACTGTGCAATGCCTGCACGGTTTTGCGTGGGGGCAAGGTCACAGGTGTGTGTGACCCGTCTCAGGAGAGCAATGCGTCCTTGTCCAAGCTGATGATTGGTGTCGAGCCGCCGCAGTTGACGCACCGCGCGCAAAAACCCGGTGCCCCGGTATTGACGCTGCACAACCTGATCTTGCCGCGCGAAGACCAGTTTGGCGTGGACATTGAAGGCATCAGCCTGCAGGTGCGCTCAGGTGAGGTGGTGGGCATTGCCGGGGTCTCGGGCAACGGGCAAAAAGAATTGCTGTACGCACTTTCAGGTGAAGATGTGCGGGCCAAACCAGGCACGATCAAGATGGGCGATGTCGATGCGTCTAACCTGCATCCGGGGCAACGGCGCAAGCTTGGCCTGCATTTTGTGCCCGAGGAACGCCTTGGGCGCGGGGCAGTGCCCACGTTGTCGTTGGCGCACAACCTGCTGCTGACGCGCCAGGAGGCCATTGCTTTCCCCCACGTGGGTGGCGGCTGGATTCGTGTGAAGCAGCTGGAACGCCACGCGGCCGACATCATTGCCCGCTTCAAGGTGAAGGCAGGTGGCCCGGGTTCGCTGGCCAGGTCACTGTCGGGTGGCAATTTGCAGAAATTCATCGTGGGCCGTGAGATTGACGCCAACCCCAAGCTGTTCATTGTGTCGCAGCCCACCTGGGGTGTCGATGTGGGCGCGGCGGCGCAAATCCGGGGCGCGATTTTGGCCCTGCGTGATACCGGTTGCGCGGTGTTGGTGGTCAGCGAAGAACTCGACGAATTGTTTGAGGTGTGCGACCGCCTGCACGTGATCTCCCGGGGACAGCTGTCGCCCTCGGTGCCCATTGCAGAGGCCACCATTGAGCAAATTGGCAATTGGATGAGTGGGCTGTGGGACGACGACGTGCAGCAACATTTGGCTGAGCTAGAACGCGCGGTCACGGTGGGTGAGGTCATTCAGGCAGGAGGCGAGCATGCTCAAGCTTGAAGCCCGCCCTGAGCCTTCCAGAGTCTGGACCTATGGCTCGCCAGTGTTGGCGCTGCTGATCACCGTGCTGATTGGCACGCTGATGTTCACCGCCCTGGGCAAAGACCCGCTCAAGGGCCTGGAGATGTTTTTCTGGCAGCCCATTCACAACGCCTACGCGCTGGGTGAGCTGATGGTTAAGGCCACGCCGCTGTTGATCATTGCGCTCGGGCTGGCGGTGTGCTTTCGCTCCAACGTGTGGAACATCGGCGCTGAAGGTCAATACATCATCGGGGCCATTTTTGCCAGTGGCGTGGCGTTGCTGGCCGATGCCGGTGGCAGCCGCTGGATTGTGCTGCCGATCATTCTGGCGGGTGTGCTGGGCGGCATGTTGTGGGCAAGTGTGACGGCGCTGCTGCGCGACCGCTTTCATGCCAATGAAATTCTGGTGAGTTTGATGCTGGTGTATGTGGCGGTGCAGGTGTTGAGCTACCTGGTGGGTGGCCCCTGGAAAGACCCGATGGGATTCAACTTTCCGCAAACCAAGACCTTTGAGGCGGCCACGCGTATTCCGCGCCTGTTTGACGGCTCACGCGTGAGCATTGGCGCACTTCTGGCACTGCTCAGCGTGGCGGGCTTGTGGGTGTTTTTGTTTCGCACACGCGCCGGTTTTGCCCTGCAGGTCGGTGGGCTGGCACCGGCGGCCGCGCGTTACGCCGGGTTTTCTTCCCGCAGGGCCTTGTGGACGGCGCTGCTGATCTCGGGCGGTGCGGCTGGCTTGGCCGGTGCGCTTGAGGTGGCCGGGCCCATTGGCCAGCTCACGCCATACGTGCCTGCGGGTTACGGGTTCGCCGCCATCATCGTCGCGTTTGTCGGCCGGCTGCACCCAGTGGGCATGGTGTTTTCTGCCATTTTGATGAGCATGTTTTACATCGGGGGCGAAATGGCGCAATCGCGTTTGGGGCTCACCAAGTCGCTCACCGGGGTGTTTCAGGGGCTGTTGTTGTTCAGCTTGCTGGCCTGTGACACGCTGGTCAATTACCGCCTGACGTGGCAGAAAAGAGGAGGTCGGTGATGGAATCTTACGCACTGCTGCTGGCGGCCACGCTCAACGCGGGTACGGTCTTGGCCATGGCCTCGCTGGGTTTGCTGATCAATGAAAAGGTCGGCATCGTGAATCTGGGTGCCGAGGGCATGATGCTTTGCGCAGCGATTGCCGGTTTTGCCACAGTGGTCAGCACTGGCAATGACTGGCTGGGCTTTGCTGCAGGCATGGGCGTGGGCGCTTTGCTGGCGGCCATCTTCGGGGTGCTGGTGATCTGGCTTAACACCAACCAGTACGCCACCGGTTTGGCGTTGACCCTGTTTGGCACGGGTTTTTCGGCATTTGTGGGTACCAGCTTTGTGCAGGCCAAAATTCCTGAACGCACCAGCTTCGCTGTGCCGTACCTGGCCGATATTCCCTGGCTTGGCCCGGCGCTGTTCCGTCATCACCCGCTGGTTTACCTGACAGTTGTGCTGGCGCTGGCGCTGATCTGGTTCATGTACCGCACCCGCAGTGGTCTGGTGATGCGCAGTGTGGGCGAAAGCCCTGAGTCGGCCCATGCGCTGGGTTACCCGGTGCGCCGCATCCGGCTGCTGGCGGTGGTGGCAGGTGGTGCGCTGTGCGGGCTGGCCGGGGCCTACCTCTCGGTCATTTACACGCCGCTGTGGGTCGAGGGCATGGTGTCGGGCAAAGGCTGGATCGCGCTTGCGCTGACGACCTTTGCCACCTGGCGGCCCGCGCGGGTGCTGTTGGGCGCCTATTTGTTTGGCGGTGTGACCATGCTGCAGTTCCATTTGCAGGGCATCGGGGTTGACGTGCCATCCCAGTTTTTGAGCATGTTGCCCTATGTGGCCACGATTCTTGTGCTGGCGCTGATCTCGCGCAACCCGCAATGGATCCGCATCAACATGCCCGCCAGCATTGGCAAGCCTTTCTACCCCGGGGCCTGATTTTCCGGGTCCATAATTCTCATTTTTCTCCGTTGTTCAACCTGTCCCTTCATAAGGAAATTACATGACTGACTTGCAAAAACGCTCGCTGCTCAAAGCAGCCGCTCTCACTGCCGTGGCCTCCGCTGCGTTGGTGGGCTGTGGCAAAAAGGAAGAACCGGCGCCTGCGCCAGCGCCCGCACCTGTGGCCTCTGCGCCCGCACCCGCACCTAAGCCAGAGCCTCTGAAAATTGCCTTTGCCTATGTGGGCCCGGTGGGTGACGGCGGTTGGACCTTTGCCCATGACAACGGTCGCAAGGCGCTTGAGAAAGAATTTGGCGACAAGATCCAGACCTCGTTTGTGGAAAACGTGCCCGAGTCAGCTGATGCAGAGCGCGTGATTCGCGACATGGCCGGGCAAGGCAACAAGCTGATTTTTGGCACCACCTTTGGTTACATGGAGCCGATGCTCAAAGTGGCAGCAGACAACGCAGGTGTCAAGTTCGAGCACGCCACCGGCTACAAACAAGCTGGCAATATGCGCACCTACGACAGCCGCACTTACGAAGGCGCCTACATGGCGGGTGTGATTGCCGGCAAGATGACCAAGAGCAACACACTCGGTGTGGTGGCCTCGATCCCAATCCCTGAAGTGCTGCGCAACATCAACGCCTTCACGCTGGGTGCCCAGTCAAGCAACCCCAAGGTCAAAACCAAAGTGGTGTGGGTGAACGGTTGGTTTGACCCACCGAAAGAAACCGAAGCCGCCACCAGCCTGATCAACGGCGGCGCAGACGTGCTGTTCCAGAACACCGACTCTCCTGCCGTGCTGAAAACTGCCGAGGCCAAGGGCAAGCGCGCTTTTGGCTGGGATTCCGACATGACCGCCTACGGCCCCAAAGCCCATTTGGCATCTGCCGTGATCAACTGGGGCCCTTACTACATCAAGGCCACCAAAGAAGCCCTGGACGGCAGCTGGAAGGGTGGCGGTGGTCAATGGTGGGGCGTGAAAGAGGGCGCCATTGACATCGTGTCCATCGCAGAAGACGTGCCCGCTGAGACCAAAGCCAAAGTGGAAGAGGTCAAAAAAGGCCTGGCAGACGGTAGTTTTGTCATCTGGAAAGGCCCCATCACCGACAACACTGGCAAGGTGCAGGTGGCCAAGGACAGCGCTGCCGACGACAAGTTTCTGGGTGGCCTGAACTTCTTCGTGAAGGGTGTCGAGGGCAAGGTGCCAGGGGCCAAGTAA
>JBBQZG010000010.1:0-42274 GCA_038207945.1 Burkholderiales bacterium | reverse complement strand
TGTGATTGAGATTGATCTGGCCGACATTCATGAGCCAATTCTGGCTTGCCCGAATGACCCGGATGATGTCAAAACGTTGGCAGAAGTTGCCGGCACCAAGATTGACGAAGTCTTCATTGGCTCATGCATGACAAACATCGGACATTTTCGTGCCGCATCCAAGTTGCTGGAGAACAAGCGAGACATCCCAGTCAAACTTTGGATGGCACCGCCCACCAAAATGGATGCCAAACAACTCACCGAAGAAGGTCATTACGGTGTGCTGGGTTCGGCCGGTGCGCGAATGGAAATGCCAGGTTGCAGCTTGTGTATGGGCAACCAAGCTCAGGTGAAAGAGGGCGCCACCGTGTTTTCTACCAGCACGCGCAATTTCCCTAACCGACTTGGCAAAAACAGCAATGTGTATTTGGGAAGCGCGGAGCTGGCAGCGATTTGTTCCAAGCTGGGTCGTATTCCGACCAAAGCTGAATACATGGCCGACATGGGTGTGTTGACTGCTGCCAGCAGCACAATCTACCAATACCTGAATTTTGACAAGGTGCAGGAGTACACCGATGCTGCCGCCACGGTGAAGGACACTGTCACGGTGTAAATCACCTCTGGATTGGTCTGATTAAGACGCCCCGCGAAGCGATTTGCGGGGTTTTTTTATTGTTCGGTTGCAGTGCCAGACGGATAAACTCTTGGGGTTGGTCCGCTGGTCATGGCGTAGACTTAATTCGAAGGAGTTCCCAGTGTTTTTTGGCAAATTGTTACCGCGTGACACCAATTTTTTCACCATGTTTAATCAGCACGCAGACCACATTGTGGCGGCGGCGCACGCGTTTTCCAGCTTAGTGGCGAATTACAGCAACTTGGAGTTGCGTGAGAAATATCACCGCGAGGTCAATCATGCCGAGGGCGCAGCAGACCGGGTTACGCATGAAGTGAACAAGGCGATTCACAAAACATTCATCACCCCCATTGACCGGGAGCAGATTCACAGCCTGATCAACACCATGGACGATGTGGCTGATTTGATTCAGGATTCAGCCGAAACCATGGCGCTGTATGACGTGCATCACATGACCGAAGAAATCATGCGTTTGACGGACCTCAGCGTGAAATGTTGTGAACGGGTGCGTGATGCGGTTTATTTGCTGAACAAAATTGCTGACCCGTCGACTGCGGAGGCGGCATTGAAGACTTGCGATGAGATTGACCAGTTGGAAAGCGACGCGGATCGTGTCATGCGCACGGCCATGAGCAAATTGTTTCGCGAAGAACCTGATGTGCGTGAACTCATCAAGCTCAAAGCCATTTACGAGTTGTTGGAGACCATCACGGACCGTTGTGAAGACGTGGCCAACTTGATCGAGGGTGTTGTCCTCGAAAACTCCTGATTTTTAGAAGGTCGGAGTGATGGAAACTGTACAAGCTGCGCTGTGGGTGGTGGTGGTCCTGGTGATCATGGCCGTGCTTTTTGATTTCATGAATGGTTTTCATGATGCTGCCAATTCAATCGCCACGGTTGTATCAACCGGGGTACTCAAGCCCGGGCAGGCTGTTGTGTTTGCTGCTTTTTTTAACGTGGTTGCGATATTTGTCTTCCACTTGAGCGTCGCGGCCACAGTAGGTAAAGGCATCGTGTTGCCGGGTGTCGTAGATACCAATGTTGTTTTTGGTGCTTTGGTGGGCGGCATAACTTGGAATTTCATCACCTGGTACTACGGCATTCCAAGCAGTTCGTCACACGCCCTAATTGGTGGAATCGCGGGGGCAGTCATTGCCAAGGCGGGTGTGGGTTCGCTGATCATGGCGGGCATTATGAAAACCGTTGTGTTCATTTTCATTTCGCCGCTGTTGGGGTTTTTGCTTGGCTCGATGATGGTGGTGCTGGTATCTTGGGCTTTTCGCGGCTTCCGCCCACTCAAGGTTGATAAATGGTTCCGTCGACTCCAGTTGGTGTCGGCGGGCGCTTACAGCCTCGGGCATGGTGGCAACGATGCGCAAAAAACTATCGGCATCATCTGGATGCTTCTGATTGCTACGGGTTACACCCAGGCATCTGATGAGACACCCCCAACCTGGGTTATTCTGATTTGTTACTCGGCGATTGGCTTGGGCACGCTGTTCGGGGGGTGGCGCATCGTCAAAACCATGAGGCAAAAAATTACCAAACTCAAGCCCGTGGGTGGATTTTGTGCTGAAACTGGCGGTGCCATCACTTTGTTTCTGGCTACTGCGTTGGGTGTGCCGGTTTCTACCACCCACACCATTACCGGCGCGATCGTGGGCGTAGGCGCCACGCGGCGCGCCAGTGCAGTGCGTTGGGGTGTGGCAGGCAACATCATTTGGGCGTGGGTCTTGACAATTCCTGCCAGTGCTTTCGTGGCGGCCGTAGCCTACTGGATCAGTTTAAAAATTTTCTGACACATTTTTGTCTGGATCTAAAGCGGGTTCGCTGTGTCGCCAAGCCCAAGAGCTTTATCCATCAACACCACATCAAGCCACTGCTCAAACTTCCAGCCGCATGACTTGAGAATGCCCACGTGACTGAAGCCAGCACTGAGGTGCACGCCGATTGACCCATGGTTCTTCGAGTCGCCAATGACAGCGATCAGTTTACGTACACCAGCACGCTCCGCCTGGGTGCTCAGTTCGGCCAGCAACGCGCGGCCAAGTCCCTGGCCTGCGGCCTGTGGTGCCAAATAAATTGAGTCTTCTGCCGAATAACGATAAGCGGGTCGCGGCTTGAACCAATTGCAGTAGGCAAAACCCAGCACAAGGTTATTTTCGACTGCCACAAGATAGGGCAAGCCTTTGCTCAATACATCGGCGCGACGCTGTGTCATGTCTGCTTCCGTGGGCGGATCGACCTCGAAAGTACCGGTGCCGTGACACACATGGTGGGCATAAATTGATGCAATTTGGGGAATGTCCCGGTCTTGGCTAGGTCGAATGGTAGGCATGATGTTAGGAATAGCTATAATGTGCGGCTGTCTGGCGTGTCGCATAACCGGGTGGTTATGTCGCGTGTCTCAAGCGTCAGATTAAGTGCCAATTTTCGTGGATTTATTTTCCACTCCCCTAAGGATAAACTATGGTCGTCATTCGACTCGCCCGTGGCGGTGCAAAAGCACGCCCGTTTTTCAATATTGTTGTTGCTGACAAGCGCACGCGCCGTGATGGCCGCTTCATTGAGCGCATTGGGTTTTACAACCCAATCGCGACTGCTAATGAAGAAAGCATCCGTATTGCACAAGACCGCCTGACCTACTGGCGCGGCGTGGGTGCACAGGCTTCCCCAACTGTGGAACGTCTGGTCAATCAAGCTGCAAAAAAAGCAGCCTGATCGTCAGTGATGCTGCCCGGCCTGGAGGCTGCCGAACTTCCGGCAGACGCAATAGAAGTCGGGCGCATCCTTGACGCCTGGGGTATCAAGGGGTGGTTCAAAGTTTTACCCTACAGCGCCGATCCCGAGGCGCTTTTTTCTTGCAAATGCTGGTTTTTGCTCCCTTCCGAAAAGGGCGTCAAGACTTTTGAAGGTGTTTGCAAACTGAAAATCAAAGAAGCTAAAACCCACTCGGACACGGTGGTGGCTTGCGCTCAGGAGGTGGATGACCGTAGCGCTGCCGATGCACTGCGTGGAGCGCGCATTTTTGTGCCGAAGTCGAGTTTTCCAACAGTGGAAAAAGATGAGTATTACTGGGTTGATCTTCTCGGGCTTGTAGTGATCAACCGGGAAGGACAGCGCCTGGGTATCGTGCGTGACCTTTTGTCTACCGGCCCACAAACCGTTCTGGTCATTGATGACGTTCAAGAAGCCCAGACCGTGGAGCGCATGATTCCTTTTGTTGCGGCGTACATTGATGATGTGAACCTGGCAGAGCGGCGAATTCTGGTGGACTGGCAACTCGATTACTGAAAGCAGTGCTGTGCGGTTTGATGTGGTGACGCTGTTTCCTGAATTGTTTGCGCCGCTGTTAAGCACTGGCATTACACGTCGTGCGTTTGAGTCGCGCGCGGTCGATGTGCAACTGCGCAACCCGCGTGACTTTACGCAGGGTAATTACCGTCGTGTGGATGATCGCCCATTTGGCGGCGGACCTGGCATGGTGATGATGGCTGAACCGCTTGCGAAGTGCCTCTCAGTCATCCGTACCGAGCGCCAGGATACTGCGCCCGTGGTGCTGTTTTCTCCGGCTGGCCATGCACTCAACCACACAATGGTGGCCCGCTGGGCCGACAGTGAGGGTGCGGTGTTGATCTGCGGACGATACGAGGGCATTGACCAGCGATTTGTGGATACCTATGTGACTGAGCAAATCAGCCTGGGTGACTTTGTACTGTCGGGCGGTGAAATCGCAGCCATGGCACTGCTCGATGCAGTGGCCCGTTTGCAGCCCGGCGTGCTCAACGACGCCGACAGCCATGCGCAAGACAGTTTTAATCCAGCGCTTGACGGTCTGCTGGACTGCCCTCATTACACCCGACCAGAAGATTGGGAGGGGCAGGTGGTTCCTGAAGTCCTGCTAAGCGGTCATCACATCAATATTGATCGCTGGCGGCGTGATCAACGCTTGGCACTCACCCGACGCTTACGCCCTGAGTTGATCGATCAGGCGCGTCGTTTGGGTCATTTGTCCAAGACCGATGAACTGTTTTTGTCCAGCTATAATAGAGGGCTTACCGATCCTCTGTAGGGCCGCTGTGGCGTATTGCGCTGTGGCACACGTCATGGTGACGCTGGTGCTTGCATGATCATTGAAAGACTCTATGAATCTGATCCAAATCCTTGAACAAGAAGAAATTGTTCGTCTGAATAAAACCATCCCTGATTTTGGGCCCGGCGACACCGTGGTGGTGAGCTTGAACGTGGTCGAAGGCACCCGCAAGCGTCTGCAAGCGTACGAAGGCGTGGTGATCGCCAAGCGAAATCGTGGTCTCAACAGTGGCTTCACGGTGCGCAAGATTTCCAGCGGCGAGGGCGTCGAGCGTACCTTTCAAACCTACAGCCCATTGATTGCCAGCATTGAAGTCAAACGCCGTGGTGATGTGCGCCGCGCGAAGTTGTACTATTTGCGTGATCGCAGCGGTAAATCGGCTCGTATTAAGGAAAAGTTGCCAGCACGTAAAGTAGCACCTGTCGCACCTGTCGCAGCTGTTTGACCTCATTTGGCCTGAGCCAAGTAAAACCGCCCCGCTAAATGTGTGGCGGTTTTTTTTCGTCTTGCGCCTGTCTGCACCTTGACGGCCTAACTTTATGATCTTGCCGCAGTTTGACCCGCGTCAGGTGCCTGTGTCCCAGATCGATGGACATTTGGGCGTGGTGCCAAACAATGCTCTGCAGCCGCAGGCTTTGCGCCAGCGTTTTGCTGCACCGCCTAATTGGCAGCCTGAATTTTCGGTTGAGAAAAAATTCATGAACCGTTTGCCGATGCATGCGGCGGTGTTGGTGCCCATCGTGATGCGCAGCGAACCCACCGTGTTGCTCACACTGCGCACAGCACATCTTTCTACGCACTCTGGCCAAATTGCGTTTCCCGGTGGCAAGGTCGATGCGTCAGACGCTGATGTGGTGGACGCCGCGCTACGGGAGGCGCATGAAGAGGTGGGCTTGGCCCGTGAGTTTGTTGAAGTGCTGGGTCAGTTGCCAGTGTATGTCACAGGCTCTGTGTTTCATGTGACGCCAGTGGTGGCATTGGTGTCGCCCGGCTTTTCACTGCAGCCCAACCCCTTTGAGGTGGCCGATGTGTTTGAGGTGCCGCTAAACTTTTTAATGAACCCTGCTCACCACCGGCATCACCAGATAGATTTTCAGGGGGGGCAAAGGGAATGGTTGTCCATGCCTTATCAGGACGGTGCCACCGAGAGGTTCATTTGGGGTGCCACTGCTGGGATGTTGCGCAACTTTTACTGTTTTCTGCGAGCTTGAGCGTGGCTGCCGCTATGATCATTGCATGAGCTTTATCTCTGTGTTGTTTGCCTTACTGCTGGAGCAGGCGCGGCCACTCGGCCGTGGCAACTCGATCCATGCCGGAATGCGTGCCTGGGTGCGTTGGTGCACACGCAATCTTGACGCAGGCAAGCCCCTGCATGGCTGGTTAGCCTGGGGCTTTGCGGTATGGGGTCCGTCGCTTCTCTCGTTGTTGGTGTACTGGCTGCTTGTGTTGTTCGTGGGGTGGCCCTTGGCAGTGCTCTGGAGCGCGTTGGTGCTGTACGCCTCACTCGGGTTTCGTCAGTTCAGTTTTCATTTCACCCAGATTCGGGATGCGCTGGCCGATGATGATGAAATGCTGGCGCGTTCACTGCTGGCTGACTGGCAGCAGATCGAAGTGCAGGCTTGGTCGCGCAGCGACATGATTGGCAAAGTCATTGAATTTTCGGTACTGGCCTCGCACCGTCATGTGTTTGGCGTGCTGGCCTGGTTTTCGGTATTGGCCGCGTTTGGACTGGGGCCGACCGGTGCAGTGCTTTATCGGCTGAGTGAGTTTGTGGCGCGGTATTGGCGTCATCAGAGCGAGGCCAATCTCCAGTCAGTGAGTGCTGCACTACAAAGCAACGCGCAGGCGGCTTGGACATTGCTGGATTGGCTGCCCGCCCGCATGACCGCCTTGGGATTTGCAGTTGTTGGCAATTTTGAAGAAGCTATTGATGGTTGGCGCCGTTATGCCGAGCAGCCCGGGGCCATGAACGATGGCTTGCTGCTGGCGGCTACTGCCGGCGCATTGAACATTCAGCTGACGGCGCCGGGTGTCGGTGATCACTTGCTGGCGCCTGGTATGCCTGACCGGCGCTCTCGGCGGCCAGTTCCGGAACTTGCACACCTGGCCATTGTTGTGGGTTTGGTGTGGCGTGGGGTCGTGATGTGGATTGTTTTGCTGGCGCTTCTGACCTTGGCACGTTTGCTCGGATAATTTATATTTGATAAAAATCGGTTCTAGCCCATATAAATTAAGCGCGTGAAGCTATAGATTTAGAAGTAACTTTTGTGAAAAATAGCAGTTTTTTCAGCCCGGTAGTGGCGCAACTTGTGCCCTATGTGCCCGGTGAACAGCCGAAGATGGCCAACCTGGTCAAGCTCAACACCAACGAAAATCCGTACGCACCCTCACCGAAGGTCATTGCGGCCATAGCTCAGGCCGCGGCGCATGGGCTGCAACTTTACCCAGATCCAGATGCCACTGCACTACGCGAAGCCATCGCGGCCCAGTATGGATTGAGCCCCAAGCATGTCTTTGTGGGCAACGGCTCAGACGAAGTTTTGGCACATGCTTTTTTTGCTTTTTTCCAGCAGGGTTTCCCGCTTTTGATGCCGGATGTCAGCTACAGTTTTTACAAGGTGTTCTGCCGCTTGTATGGCATTGAAGCGCGGACTGTGTCGCTTGATGGCGGTCTTCGGTTGAACGTGGCTGCCTACGAGTTGGCCGACGGCGACGAGGTGGCCGGGGTGGTGATCGCCAATCCCAATGCACCCACAGGCATTGGCTTGCTGCTGAGCGACATTGAAGCCCTGCTTCTGATGCATCCAGACCGGGTGGTGCTGGTGGACGAAGCCTATGTGGATTTCGGTGGTCAAAGTGCGATGGGGTTGATCGCCCGTTACCCCAATTTGCTGGTCGTGCATACCTTATCCAAATCGCGTTCACTGGCCGGGCTGCGCGTCGGTTATGCCTGCGGTCAAGCGCATTTGATCGAAGCCCTGGAGCGGGTCAAAAACAGCTTTAATTCTTACCCACTGGATCGTCTGGCGATCGCAGGCGGCGTTGCCGCGTTTGAAGACGCCGCTTATTTTGAGCAAACATGCCAAGCGGTCATGAGCAGTCGCGAAGGGCTGGCGCTGGCGCTTGAAGACCTCGGTTTTGTTGTCTTGCCGTCACAAACCAATTTTGTGTTTGTGTGCCACCCCAAGCATGACGCCGGTGAGTTGGCTGGAGCGTTGCGAAAGCGCGGCGTGCTGGTGCGGCATTTCAAACAAGCCCGTATTGAGCAGTACCTGCGCATCAGCGTGGGCACACCAACGCAGTGCGACAAGTTGGTGTCAGCATTGGCTGAACTGGTGTCACCACGTACTGCATCAACACCTTAGTAGCGTCGCATCTGCTTGAGTTCGGCGTATAAATCGCTATATATTTTGTAGCGATTGATGCTGATGCTGTCTGGCTTGTCGTCTGCATTGACCGCTGCAATCACACCACAGCCGGGTTCGTGCAAATGGCTGCAGTTGTAAAACTTGCAGTTTTTGACATGCGGCTTCAAATCAGGCATGTAGGCTGCCAATTGTGCGGGGTCAATGTGGTTCAGGCCAAATTCCTGAAAACCCGGCGAGTCAATCAGCGCAGTGGTTTTTTCAGCGTCCACCCAATACCAGGTGGTGCTGGTGGTGGTGTGTTTGCCGCTGTTGAGCGCCTGTGACAGGATGCCGGTCTGCACCAGCGCACCCGGGATCAGACAGTTGATCAAGGTGCTTTTGCCCGCGCCAGACGGCCCCAAAACCAGCGTGGTTTTGCCATTCAAGCGTGTAGTAAGGGCCTCACGGCTTGCCTTCAGGTCTTGGAGCGACAGCGGTAACACGTCGTAACCCATGTGCCGGTAGGGTGCCAGCCAATCCCAGGCGCGGGCAAACGGCTCAGTGAGGTCACTTTTGTTGAGCGCAATGAGCGGCGTGATGTGCTGCTCTTCAGCCGCAATCAGGGCACGTGACAGCTGGCTGCTGGAAAACTCAGGCTCTGCGGCAATCAGAATCAACACCTGATCCAGATTGGCGGCAAACGTTTTTGTGCGCACATCGTCCTGGCGGTAAAACAGGTTGCGCCGGGGCTCAATCTTCTCGATCGTGCCCTCATCTTGCGAGGCTTGCCAGAGCACCCGGTCACCGACCACGCCCTGGCTTTTTTTGCCGCGTGAATGGCAAATCAAGCGCTCCCCCATCGTGTTTTCCACCAAAAAGTGCCGCCCGTAATTGGCAACGATCAGGCCGGGTTCGCGCTGGGCTTGGGTCATGAGCGTGTTGGCATCACGGAGCCTGGCTGCGCATCGACCGCAGCAGCACTTTCAAAATCAGCTCTTGAGAGCCCTGCCACGTCGTGGGTCTGAAAACGTACGATGCAGCGGTTGAAGTGCACCCGTAACTCAGGGTGGTGGTTACGCGCTTGCGCACCCCAGGCGATGGCGTTCACAAAAACCATGGTCTGGGCATAGTCGGCAAAGGGAAAGGTCTTTTCAATTGCCACATCTGCGCCGTCCCCGGTCAAGGTCCAACCGTCAAGCTTGGCTAAACTTGCTACTACTTCTGTAGCTGTCATCGCTTTATTTATATGGGCTAGATGCGTATTATTCATTTAAATGATCGTCAAACTGTGGCTGAAGTCAAACCGTGCATCCGCGACAGTCGCTCAGAAGCCCCTGGGTGTGAATAATAAAAACTCACATACAGCGGGTCAGGTGTGAGTGTTGACGCGTTGTCCTCGTAGAGCTTGAGCAGGGCGGTGGACAGGTCTTGGGCGCTGGTTTGTTTGACGGCATAGGCATCGGCTTCAAATTCATGCTTGCGAGAAAGCTGGGCAAATAGCGGCGCGATAAAAAAGCTGAACACGGGCATGACCAGCATGAACAGCAGCAAAGCCAGGGCGTCGTTGGCGGCCATCAGGTTGGCCTGCACACCCAGACCGGAATAAAACCAGTGTTGCTGCGCCAGGTAGCCCAGCAGGGCAAAACCAGCCAGGCTCATGGCAAACATCGACACGATTCGCTTGATGATGTGCTTGTGTTTGAAATGCCCCAACTCATGCGCCAGCACTGCATCAACTTCAGAGGCGCTCAGTTTCGACAGCAGTGTGTCGTAAAACACCACCCGTTTGGCAGCGCCAAAGCCGGTGAAATACGCGTTGGCATGGGCGCTGCGCTTGCTGCCATCCATGACGAACAAGCCTTTGGCAGAGAAGCCGCAGCGCTGCATCAGGGAGGTCACGCGGGCTTTCAGTGCCGCGTCTTCCAGCGGTGCAAACTTGTTGAACAGGGGAGCGATCAGTGTTGGGTAAATCACCAGCAGCAGCAGGTTGAACCCCATCCAGAACAGCCAGGCCCAAAGCCACCACAAGCTGCCCGTGGCAGCCATCATCCACAAAATCAAGGCAGCAATTGGCAGGCCAATCAGTGCACCAATCAGGCTCGATTTCGCCAGGTCAGCCAGCCATAGCTTGAGCGTCATTTTGTTGAAGCCAAAACGCTGCTCCAGCACGAAGGTCTGGTACCAGGACAGCGGCAAGTCAATGAGGCCGCCGATGACCACAAACGCGCCCAGCAGAGCAAGTTGCTGCCCCATGCCTTGCCCAAGCCATTGCGCCACCGTTTCGTTCAACGCAGAAAGCCCGCCCAGCAAGGTCCAGCCCAACAGCACCGCAGCACCCAGCGCCATTTCCAGCAGACTCAGCCGCGCTTTTGCGATGGTGTAATCGGCGGCCTTTTGGTGGGCTGAAAACGAGATGGTTTGGGTAAAGGCTGCGGGAACTGTTTCACGGTGCGATGCCACATGGCGGATTTGTCGCGCGCTGAGCCAGAACTTGATCAACAAACTCAAGACCAATGCAACAGTGAACAAAAGGGTTAAAGCGAAGGAGGGGTCAGACATGGAAGTAGAAGCAGGCATGGCGCCGAAGTTTAGGGCATCAGCGACAATTCGTGGCTATGAACAGCACCAACATCCCCACCGTAAGCGCACCGTTAGCCAAATCCGACCAAAACCTGGTCTGGCTCGACTGCGAAATGACAGGACTCGACCCGGAGCGTGAGCGCATCATTGAAATCGCCGTGATCGTCACCGATCCCATGCTGGTGCAGCGCATAGAAGGACCGGTGCTGGTGATCCACCAAAGTGACGAGTTGCTGGCGGGCATGGATGCCTGGAACAAGGGCACCCACGGCAAGAGCGGGTTGATTGACAAGGTCAAGGCTTCGACGTTAACGGAAGAGGCCGCTGAGCAGCAGCTGATGGCGTTCTTGGTCCAGTATGTGCATAAAAGTGGCTCGCCGATGTGTGGCAACAGCATTGGCCAAGACCGTCGCTTTTTGGCCAGGTACATGCCCAAACTTGAAGCTTTCTTCCACTACCGCAACCTGGATGTCAGCACCCTCAAGGAGCTCTCCAAACGATGGGCGCCGGGTGTCTACAAGGGTTTTAAAAAGAAGCAGCGCCACACCGCATTGGCTGACGTGCATGAGTCCATTGACGAGCTGGAACACTACCGTACGCACTTCATTAAACTGCCAGATTAGGTAGAAACCCGAATCCATGGCATAATTGCAGGCTGCACTGCAAACTGTTGTGCATATTTGTACATCTCCCAACATTCACTGGGTCCAAAGTCAAGCTGCCTTGCAGCCTGACTGAAAAAGGGCCCCCTGCTTCGATAAAAACTCACTGAGGTGGGTCAAAGCCGGTTCCGTTTGATGGTTGATGTTTGTTAACCACACACGGAGCCACCGCACAACTTGCGGGGCTTACGTATTGAGGATACTCCATGACTGACGCTACTTTAGCGGCTGGCGAAATCTCGTCTGCCGAAAACTTTTCCAATGACATCAACCTGTTGCCCCACGATGCTGCTGACGCATCTGACGCTGCGGCACCGGTGGTTGCAGACATTCCTAACGGCTTTGTCACACTGGGCTTGGCCCCAGAACTGATTGCCGCCGTGAAAGATCTGGGTTTTACCCAGCCCACCACGGTTCAGCTCAAAACCATTCCTTTGGCCATGCAAGGTCACAGCGCTGGTGCAACGGACGTTCGTTTCGTTGACCTGATGGTGTCAAGCCAGACCGGCAGCGGCAAAACGGCTGCGTTTTTGTTGCCAGTGCTGCACACCTTGTTGACACAAATGGCCGATGCAGAAGCCAAAGAGCGCACTGACTACGAGCGCTTGGTCGCTGAAGCCGCCGCCAAAGGCGAAGCCCCTCCAAAGCGCCCCAAGCGTAAAGATCCGACCAATGCACGCAATTTCACTGCGCCAACTCCCGGTGCCCTGATTGTTTGCCCGACCCGTGAACTGGCCCAGCAAGTGGCGCATGACGCCATTGATCTGGTGCAGCATTGCCGTGGTTTGCGCGTTGCCAACATTGTGGGTGGTATGCCTTACCAGTTGCAGATTGCCAAGTTGCAAAACGCCAACCTGGTCGTGGCTACCCCAGGCCGTCTGCTTGACTTGCAACGCTCGATGCAAATCAAGCTTGACCAAGTGCAGTTTTTGGTGGTGGACGAAGCCGACCGCATGCTTGACCTGGGCTTCTCTGATGACCTGGCTGAAATCAACCAGCTCACCATTGACCGCAAACAAACCATGATGTTCAGCGCCACGTTTGCGCCGCGTATTCAGCAACTCGCCTCCCGCGTGATGCGTGAGCCACAGCGCATCACCATCGACAGCCCACAAGAAAAACACGCCAACATCAAGCAGGTGCTGTTCTGGGCTGACAACGCCCAGCACAAACGCAAGTTGCTGGACCACTGGCTGCGTGACACCACCATCAACCAGGCCATTGTGTTTGCCAGCACGCAAATCGAATGCGACGGCTTGGCCAATGACCTGCAACAAGATGGCTTTGACGCCGTTGCGCTGCACGGTGCGCTTAGCCAAGGCTTGCGTAACCGCCGTTTGATGGCGCTGCGCCAGGGCCAAGTGCAAATTTTGGTGGCGACCGATGTGGCTGCGCGCGGCATTGACGTGCCAACCGTGACCCACGTGTTCAACTTTGGCCTGCCGATGAAAGCCGAAGACTACACCCACCGCATTGGCCGTACCGGCCGGGCTGGGCGTGACGGATTAGCTGTGACATTTGCCGAGCTGCGTGACCGTCGCAAGATTTTTGACATTGAATCCTTCAACCGCCAGCCGATCAAGGCTGAAGTGGTGCCTGGCCTGGAACCCAAGCAGCGTGTTCCTGAGTCACGTCCGAGTGGTTTCGGTGGCCGCGACAACCGTGGCGGTGGTGATTTCCAATCCCGTGACCGTAAATTTGGTGGTGGCGGCCGCCCAGGTGGTTTCGATGCACCGCGTGGTGGTTTTGCTGACAGAAATGCCGGTGGTCCACGCATGGGTGGCGCTGGCGACTATCAAAACAATGGCGGTGGTTTTGGCGGACGTGACGAGCGCCCAGCTGCACCGCGCGAAGGCTTCAGCTACGAGCGCAAGGGTGGCTTCAATGACCGCTTTGCTGGTGACCGTAATGTTGGCGCTGCCGCACCGCGCGGTGATTTTGCGCCGCGAGCTGACTTCGCTCCCCGCAAGCCCGCGTTTGGCAAGCCTGCATTTTCCAAGCCAGCCGGTGGTGGCAAGGTATTTGTGCCGCGTGACGCACAAAAACGTTTTTCCAAAAACGACCGCTGATCGTTAGCCTCTCATTAAAAAGCCCGCAGGTTGAAAAGCCTGCGGGCTTTTTTGCGCCCGAATCGTTGGGTGAAAACTGGCCGGTTCTTGAGGCTTCGCAGGGCGAAACCAAGGTATTTCAGTCGCGTGAACATGGACGAGCCCCTTGCAGCCGGTCAGCCGACTGCTGAAGATGTGGCGATGCTTTCGACTGTTTCAGCATGGTGCGGCCGGCCTGCTGTGGGCATGGTGCAACTGTTCGCAGATCTTGATCGGGAGTTTGGTTTTTTAGGGTGCCGTGGTTACGGCTTTTGGGGCGTGCAGTGAAGGAAAACACGCCACTTATTTTTCTGGCTGGTGTCCTCAATGTGCTGGCGTTGGATTTGGAGAATCTGCTTTCACCCGCCGTTACATCGTGCAGACAAAAAAAGATTCGCCACCGTTTTGATGGCGAACTTTCCTTGAAGCTCTACGGCTGTATTGGTGGGAACTGAGAGATTCGAACTCTCGACCTACGGATTAAGAGTCCGCTGCTCTACCAGCTGAGCTAAGTTCCCGTTCGAGGCAGATTGACCACCCGTCCAATCCTTAAATTATAGCGACGAATCAATGCGCTAAAACGAGTTGCCACGAGTCGGGTCTTATCTACATCAGCAAATGTTCACCAGCGTTGTCGCCGCCAAGCGTGACGTAATTCACCTTGCGGATGTCCATCAGTTTCTTGCCGCCAGAGTAGCTGATGGAGCTTTGTATGTCTTGCTCCATCTCGACCAGTGTGTTGGCCAATTTGCCCTTGATGGGTTCCAGGATGCGCTTGCCTTCAACATGCTTGTATTCGCCCTTGTTGAAGTCGCTGGCCGAGCCGTAGTACTCCTTGAACAACTTGCCATCAACTTCCACAGTCTGGCCGGGGCTCTCCTCAAGCCCGGCAAAGAGTGACCCAATCATGACCATGGTGGCACCGAAACGAATGCTTTTGGCGATGTCGCCGTGGTCGCGGATGCCGCCATCGGCAATGATGGGCTTGGTGGCTACCCGTGCGCACCATTTCACCGCTGACAGTTGCCAGCCACCTGTACCAAACCCCGTCTTGAGTTTGGTAATGCAGACCTTGCCCGGTCCAATGCCAACTTTGGTGGCATCCGCGCCCCAGTTTTCAAGGTCAATCACGGCCTCTGGTGTGGCCACATTGCCGGCAATAATGAAAGTACCAGGGATTTTTTCACGCAAGTAGCCAATCATGTTTTTAACGCTGTCTGCATGGCCATGCGCGATGTCGATGGTGATGTATTCAGGGCAAAGGCCCAGCGCGACAAATTGGTCAACCGTGTCGTAGTCAGGTTGTTTGACCCCAAGCGAGATCGACGCATAAAGCCCAAGTGCCTTCATGTTTTTGACGAACGCCACGTTGTCCAGGTCGAACCGGTGCATCACGTAAAAATAGCCGTTTTGCGCCAGCCAGGTGCAAGTGGCCTCGCTCACCACGGTTTTCATGTTGGCAGGTACCACGGGGATGCGAAAGCGCCGCGGGCCGAGTTCTACACTGGCGTCGCACTCCGAGCGGCTCTCCACGCGGCATTTTCGGGGCAGCAGAAGGATGTTGTCGTAGTCAAAAATTTCCATGGTCAGGCTCCTTGCGTGACGTGCCTGCAAGGCCCACAGAGGGTGGTGCGGTCAGGGTTGCGTCGGGTTGAAAGAGAGCGCTTGGAATGCTGTGCCGGTCATTCATGCCAAGAACAGTTGAAAACCGACAGGCAAAAAAAACCGGGCTGCAATTGCTTGGGCCCGGTGCTTGATTCTATCGACGTTAAGCGCTGCGGCTACTCTTTATCTTCCGGTGGGCACGTAGACTCTGCGGCTATCAGCACGCGGCCACCGGCATCCTGTACCCAGCCCACCACGCGCAAGCGCTCAGGCTTGGCGCCTGGCGGTATGTTCATGGGACGGAGTTCCTTGTAACTTGATTGCTCTGCATTTTGTAGTACTTCGCGCATGTACCATGAGGGCTGGAGCACATTTCTTACCAAATTTCTCGAAGCGGGTGAGTTCTCAAAGCCTTGGGGCAAAGTTTCCACCATCACCAACCAGGCGTGCAGCGGTGTCGTCATCACGCTACCTGGAGGCAGGGTGAGTTCGATGGACGATCCTAGATAACCATTCACTGCCGGGCCATGTGCCACGCGCAGGGTGGCGCCTGGCCAGCCGGAAACGGTGGCTATTTGGCTGCTCTGAGCTTTTGGAGGCGCATGGTTCAGCTCTGCCAGCCGCATCATTGCATCCCGGGTAGCTGCAGCTGCAAGTGCCGCATCGTCACCCTGCGAGCCTGGCACGATCCAGTCCAACGCCAACGCACCGGTTGCGGCAGTCGGTGTCGCGGGGTCACGCCAGCAAGATTCGCAATCCGCGTTGATGAAGCGCTCAAGCATGGCTTTGGGTGTCGCCTGGCCGTCGCTGCTGCACACCGATTGGCTATGCGCCAGAGGCGAGCTCATCAGCATTGCGGTCAAAAGGCCAGTCAATCGCCAAGTGCAGGCCAAGGCACGGGGTTGGTTTATCAGCGGGTGTGTCGTCATCAGGCGGCTTTCTACAATGAACCCATGTTTTCTGCAATTACACAACAAAGCCCCCCGGATGCCGGCCTGCTCCACAACCTTAACCCTGAACAGCTTGCGGCGGTCACGCTGCCAGCTGAGCACGCCCTGATCCTGGCCGGTGCTGGCTCGGGTAAAACCCGTGTGCTGACCACCCGCATTGCCTGGCTGCTGCAAACCGGGCAGGTGTCGCCCGGCGGCATCTTGGCGGTGACATTTACCAACAAGGCCGCCAAGGAGATGATGACGCGCTTGTCGAGCATGCTGCCGGTGAATGTACGCGGTATGTGGATCGGCACTTTTCACGGCCTGTGTAACCGGTTTTTGCGTGCCCACTACAAGTTGGCCAACCTGCCGCAAAGTTTTCAGATTCTGGACACGCAGGACCAGCTTTCGAGCATCAAACGCTTGTACAAGCAGTTTGGCATTGATGACGAGCGCTATCCGCCCAAGCAAATGCAGTGGTTCATTGGTGGCTGCAAAGAGGACGGCCTGCGCCCGAATGCCGTGGTGGCAAAGGATGATGAAACGCGCAAAAAGATCGAGATTTATCAGCTCTATGAAGAGCAATGCCAGCGAGAAGGCGTGGTTGATTTTGGCGAGCTGATGCTTCGCAGTTACGAACTTCTGCAGGGCAACGACCCCATCCGTGAGCATTACCAGCGCCGCTTCAGGCACATCCTGATTGACGAGTTTCAGGACACCAACAAGCTGCAGTACGCCTGGATCAAGATGCTGGCGGGCACTGGTGCACACAGCTCGGCAGACGGTGCTTTCCAGCCTACGGGCTGCGTTCTGGCCGTGGGCGACGACGACCAGAGCATTTACGCCTTTCGCGGTGCGCGCGTAGGCAACATGGCCGACTTTGTGCGCGAATTCCATGTGCAGCACCAGATCAAGCTGGAAGAAAACTACCGCAGCGGCAGCAACATCCTGGACAGTGCCAATGCGCTGATCAGCAATAACAGCAAGCGCTTGGGCAAGAATTTGCGCACCGCGCAGGGTCCGGGTGAGCCGGTGCGCGTGTTCGAGGCCACCAGTGACTTCGCCGAGGCCAACTGGATGGTCGACGAGATGAAGCAACTGGTGCGTGAAGGTTTTGATCGCAAGGAAATCGCCGTGCTGTACCGATCCAATGCTCAAAGCCGGGTGATTGAGACCGCGTTGTTCAACGCCGGTATGCCGTACAAGGTCTATGGCGGATTGCGCTTTTTTGAGCGCGCTGAAATCAAGAACGCGCTGGCTTACTTGCGCCTGCTGGAAAACCCGCGTGAAGACACCAGCTTCATGCGTGCCGTGAACTTTCCGCCGCGTGGTATTGGTGCGCGCAGCCTGGAACAGTTGCAGGATGTGGCGCGCGCTACCGGCTGCGCCCTGAGCGATGCAGTCAGTGGGTTGACTGGCAAAGCGGGTACCAACATTGGGGCGTTTTTGGCTGGCATTGATGTGTTGCGCGAGCAAACTGAAGGCTTGACTCTGCGAGAGATCATGCTGGCAACGCTGGACCACAGCGGCTTGATCACCCATTACAAGGCTGACCGCGAGGGCGCTGACCGGGTAGAAAATCTGGAGGAACTGGTCAACGCCGCCGAGAGTTTTGTGTCGATTGAAGGTTTCGGCCGCGATGCGGTGGCGCTGCCAGTGGATGAGCTGGGCCAGCCACTCACGCAGTCACCGGTATCCCAAGGGTTGGATGTGAGCCGGCCGCTGCTGGATTTGCCCGCGCCCGATGCCGAGACGGGTGAAACCCTCTCGCCTCTGGCTGCGTTTTTGACCCATGCCGCCCTGGAGGCGGGCGACAACCAGGCGCAAGCCGGGCAAGACGCCATTCAGTTGATGACGGTGCACGCCAGCAAGGGCCTGGAGTTTGACTGCGTGTTCATCACCGGCATTGAAGAAGGCCTGTTCCCGCACGAAAACTCGATGAATGACCGTGACGGCCTGGAAGAAGAACGCCGCCTGATGTATGTGGCCATCACCCGCGCCAGATCCCGCCTGTACCTGAGCCACTCGCAAACCCGTATGTTGCACGGCCAGACACGTTACAACATGAAAAGCCGTTTTCTTGAAGAGCTGCCCGAAGAAGCGCTGAAGTGGATCACACCCAAACACCCAGGGTTCAGCAAGACAGCGAGCTTCTCAGATGCTATGTATTCTGGAGCTACCCACGCTTATCCTGCAAGGGCTACAAGCCAATTTGGCACTGATTATTCAAAATACACCGCCGCACCTGTACCACAACAAAAAGCCTCTCCCAGCGGGCTGCAGGTGAAACAAAAAGTGTTTCACGCCAAGTTTGGCGAAGGCACGGTGTTGAGCCTGGAAGGCAGCGGTGACGATGCACGGGCACAAATCAATTTTCCACGGCACGGCATCAAGTGGTTGGCGCTCAGTGTGGCCAAGCTCACACCGGTGCCTTGACCGGGCGTTGATGGCGGGGTAATGCTGTCACAGGATTGCCATCAAACCGCCATGAAGGTGTCATTTGCCGCGGAGATCATTCAGTCGTTCAACCAAGGAGTACGACATGAGAGATCTGCCCACCCCCACCTTTGCCTTATCCCCGGTGTCCATGCCCAGGGGGTCACTTCATCGACCTGATACCGCCCCCATTGATGCGCTTTATTCAGTTGGCAAACAGGAGCGCGGCGGATTGCTGGTGTCATGGGCCCGCCACGGCGATGAAGTTCGGGAAGCGCAACGACTGAGGTATCACGTGTTTGCTGACGAGATGGGTGCGCGTTTGAGCACACCTGTGGCTGGGCATGACATTGACCTGTTTGACAACTATTGTGAGCACCTGCTGGTGCGTGATGCCGCCACACAGGAGGTGATTGGCACCTACCGTGTGCTCACACCGGCTCAGGCCAAGCGTGTCGGCAGCACCTACAGCGACACCGAGTTTGATTTGACCCGCCTGCGGAGCTTGCGTGAACGCATGGTGGAGCTGGGCCGCAGTTGCGTGCACCCGGATTACCGCCACGGCGGCGTCATCATGGCGCTGTGGGGCGCGTTGGGTGAGTTCATGGTGCGCAATCAGCTTGACACCATGATCGGCTGTGCCAGCATTCCCATGTTGCACAACGGCGTGGTCAGCGGTGACGTGGCCGCCAGCATCTGGCAGCAACTCAAAACCACCCACCTGGCGCCGATCGACGTTCATGTGCGTCCACGTTTGCCGCTGCCGGTCGATGACCTTGATGGCGGCTTGCAGGTTGAACCACCCGCGCTGATCAAGGGCTATTTGCGCCTGGGTGCCAAGGTGCTGGGTGCGCCGGCCTGGGACCCGGATTTCAACACCGCCGACTTGCCAATGCTGATGCGCATCGACGACTTGCCTGCGCGTTACCGCAAGCACTTTCTGGGTGCATGAGCTGCAGCGAAATCAGCTTTTCAGCAACCGCGTCACCTCGGCTTGCGCGTGCAGCGCCCAGGTCTGCCGGTTACGGCCTTCGCAGTGCTGCAACTGCCCAAAGTTCAGCACCACCCTTTGCCTTGGCGCGGTCAAAGTTCGCCACACCGAGCCCAGCAGGGTGTCGTCGTCGATGTAGCAGGGTGCCTGGCTGGGTTGGTTGCTGGCGGCATATTCAAACCGCAAGGCCACCGGCTGCACCGGCGCATTGGCCGAAATGGCAGCCTGAAATAAATTGGCATGAAACGGCAGCACCTGCTGACCATTGCTGGTGGTGCCCTCGGGGAAGATCGCCAGCACCACGTTGCTGTCCACATGCAGCTTCTCGACCATTTGGTGCACCACGCGCAGGGCATCCCGCCTGGAGCTGCGAGTGATGAACAGGGTGCCAGCCGCGCGCGTCAGTGTGCCGACCACGGGCCACTGCCCCACTTCAGCCTTGGAGACAAAACGGCACGGGCACGAGGCCAGCATCACCACAATGTCCAGCCAGGAGATGTGGTTGGCGGCCAGCAGCACCGGACCTTGCACGGGTGGCTTGCCGTTCACTACCAAATGTATAGCTATCTTCGCAAGTAGCGTATGGGCCCAAGCCTGAATTCGTTCTTGTTTTTGGGTCTGGTTCAGTCTGGGGAAAACGAGGGTGACCGTGCCCAGGCCAGCGGCGATGTGGATTGCCACACGGGTCAATTTCCAGCAGGCGCGTAAGGTGTTCATGCGGCAGTCAAAGTGTCAATGGCCGCATGACGAGTGCGGTGCAAGTCGGGTAGTTGACGCAGGGAGAGGGTCAGTTGGCAGTTGGCTCAGCATCTGGCGCAACGGTCTCAAAACTGTCGCGATAAGTGAAAAACAGCGAGGTGAAGAACATGGAGGCCACCAGCATCAGCGCGGGGAACAGCAACACGCCTGCCAAGCCGGGGTTTCCCATCAGGGTGGACACCGTAGTAATGGCCAACACCATCAACACCATGACACCCATCCACACAGCAGCAAACACCATCATCGCCCAGAAGTTGCGAAGGCACGCCACGATGCTGAAAAACATGCTTTTCACAGCCGGCAAATCCTGCCAGTAGACCAGTGCAGGCGCGTGCCAGAAAAGCAAGGACAGCGGCAAGTGCAGACCAATGAAGGTCCACATGGCAGACATGAATTCGCTGGACTCCATCAATTCTTTGCTTGGCACCTGGCCACCGAGGTACATGCGTGAAAAACCACCGCCATCGACCAGGTAAGACACACCCATGGCGCACATGAAACCCGCAGCGTACATAGCACCCAGGCTCAACATGGCGCGAGCTTTGCGTGGGTCGGAGCGCAGGCCGGTGAGCAAAATCAGCGGCATGGGGAATTTCCCCTGGGTGGCTTCGCGCGTGGCCGCCATCAGACCCAGCGTGGCAGCGGGCAGCACGGTCATGGCCACCGGCAACCCGATCATGGGCACCATGCTGGCCACGGACATGATCGCCATAAACATGAAGAACAGTCCGATCAATGCCAATGGCTGCTTGCCAAAGGTTTGAATGCCAAGCTTGACCCAGGTGGCGCCAGTGCGCGCGGGAACAATGTTAAGTTTCATGCGTTGGCCACCATTGATTCAAAGTTGCGCACGTCAGTCACACGCTGTCGCAGCACGTGCTCAAAGTGGCTGGGGTCGTGTGCCTTCAGCATGCTGGCTTCGCGCGGCAGGTAATAGTCCCACAGGCGTGACAGCCAGAAGCGCAGGGCGCCCGCGCGCAGCATGGCCGGCAGCAATTCGCGTTCAGCCGCCAGCAGCGGGCGTTCAGCGTTGTAGGCTGTGATGAAACTGTGCGCACGTTGTGCATCATGCGCTCCGGTTTCAAGGTCAATGCACCAGTCGTTCAGGCACACCGCCAAGTCAAACAACCAGGTGTCAACACCGGCAAAGTAGAAGTCAAAAAACCCGCTGAGCACGGTTTCGTCATCGACCGTGTCAAACATCACGTTGTCGCGAAACAGGTCGGCGTGGACCGGGCCACGGGGCAGGGCGGCGTAACTGGATTGCGCCGCCACATGGTTTTGGTAGGCCAGCTCCTGAGTGATCAGGTTTTTTTGACTCTGCGTCAGGTAGGGCAGCACCACCGGCACGGTCTCGTTCCACCAGTCGAGCCCGCGCAGGCTGGGTTGGTTCAGTTCAAAGTCACGCCCGGCCAGGTGCATGCGGGCCAGCATGGCGCCCACTTGCGCGCAGTGCGCCGGGGTGGGTGCAAGTTCGCTTTTTCCGCGCAGCTTGTCGACGATGGCGGCAGGTTTGCCTTTCACATCAAATACCAGAGTGCCCCGGGCGTTGGCCACAGGTTCTGGCACCGCAATGCCACGCTGCGCCAGGTGCTTCATCAGCCGCAGGTAAAACGGCAACTGCTCAAAACTGAGTCGTTCAAACAGCGTCAGCACGTAGTCGTGAGCGACGCCACCCTGTTCGGTGCTGGCAAAGTAATTGGTGTTCTCGATGCCACCCGCACATCCCTTCAGGCTGGTAAGTTCGCCCAAATTGAGTTGCTGAAAGAGCGCGCGTGCCTCAGCCTTGGTGACTTCTGTGTAAACCGCCATTTTTTTAAAAGCCCAGAACTTTCCAGGTTCGCTCACCCGTTTTAGGCTCGACCTGGTAGGCTGGCATGCCACTTTTGGGTTGCACAGAAATGCTTTGTGTTTCGCCACCCACGCGCAACTCGTCAATGCGTGCGGCAGAGTCTTCTACCTGAATGTGTTCGACGCGTGGTTCCACACCAACGCGTGTGCTCTTTGAAGCTGCGGCACTGGCGGGTGCCTGGGTGGGCGCAGCGGTGGGTGTTTGGCTCCAGGCCAGGCCAGATGCCAGCAGGAGGGGAAGGATGAGATGAGTCGAGTGCATCATTTGATTGTAGATAAAGCCGTCTTGCAGGCTGGCACAGGCAAAATGCCGGCATGAACAATGCCCCCAAAAAAACCCTGCTGCTGGTCGATGGCTCCAGCTACCTGTACCGCGCCTTTCACGCCATGCCAGACCTGCGCGCCGTGCCGGGCGACCCAGGCAGCGCGCCCACCGGGGCGATCCGCGGCATGATCAACATGCTGCAGAGCCTGCGCAAGGAGGTGCCAGCCGACTATGCCGCCTGCGTGTTCGATGCCAAAGGCCCTACATTCCGGGATGATTTGTACCCTGAATACAAGGCGCACCGCTCCCCCATGCCGGACGACTTGCGTGCCCAGATCGAGCCGATTCACGAAGTGGTGCGCCTGATGGGCTGGCGGGTGCTGGCTGTGCCCGGTGTCGAGGCCGACGATGTGATTGGCACGCTGGCCGCCACGGCAGCAAGCCAGGGCATAGAGGTGATTGTGAGCAGTGGCGACAAGGATCTGGCGCAACTGGTGAACGAGCACATCACCATCATCGACACCATGAACGGCCGCCGCCGCGACGTGGCCGGTGTCACAGCCGAGTTTGGCGTGCCACCGAGCCTGATGGTGGACTACCAGACCCTGGTCGGTGACGCGGTAGACAACGTGCCCGGCGTGCCCAAGGTGGGCCCCAAAACCGCAGCCAAGTGGCTCAATGAGTTTGGTTCACTCGATGCCATCGTGGCCCATGCCGACCACATCAAAGGTGCAGTAGGTGAAAACCTGAAAAAGTCACTGGACTGGCTGCCGACCGGCCGCAAGCTCCTGACGATCAAAATTGACTGTGATCTGAACGGCTGGGTGCCTGACTTGCCCGCTATGGATTCAATAGCTGTTGGTACAATGGATACGGAGGCTCTGGCTCTATTTTATGAAAAATTTGGATTCAAGGGCTTGGCCAGGGCACTGGGTGCTGGGGCTCTTTCTGCGGACGCCGCAGCATCAAGAATTGGGGCCGGCTCCACGCAGCGCAGCGGAACTGGCTCAGACCCCATTGCCGAGCGCGACCCGACACGCGAGCGCGACCTGTTCGACGACCCGGAACCCGCACCTGTGTTCGCCGCACCCAAACTCAGTACCGTCGCCTACGACACCCTCTTGACTTGGGAGGCGTTCAACCATTGGCTGGCCAAATTGCAGGCGGCCGACCTGGCCGCCATCGACACCGAAACCACCTCGCTTGACGAGATGCGTGCCCAGATCGTTGGCATCAGCTTCAGCGTGACACCTGGCGAGGCTGCCTACATCCCGTTGGCGCATGCCTACCCGGATGTACCCGCGCAGTTGCCATTGGCAGACGTGCTGGCCAAACTCAAGCCGTGGCTGGAAGACCCGGCGAGACACAAGCTCGGTCAGCACATCAAGTACGACCGCCATGTGTTTGCCAACCACGGCATCGAGGTGCAGGGCTACGTGCACGACACCATGCTGCAGAGTTATGTGCTTGAAGTCACCAAGCCGCATGGTCTGGCCAGCCTGGCAGATCGCCACTTGGGGCGCAAAGGCATCAGCTTTGAAGACCTGTGCGGCAAGGGCGTGAACCAGCTTTGCTTTGACCAGGTCGACATTGCAAAGGCGGCCCAATATTCCTGCGAAGACTCCGACATGACGCTCGATGTCCACTGTGCGCTGTGGCCGCAGTTGGAGGCAGACGCCAAGCTGCGCTTCATTTACGAGCTGGAAATTGCCAGCAGCGAGGCGCTGTACCGCATTGAGCGCAATGGTGTGCTGATCGACGCACCCACCCTGGCCGCGCAAAGCCACGAACTCGGCACGCGCATTTTGCAGCTTGAAAAAGAGGCCCATGAACTGGCCGGTCAACCCTTCAACCTGAGTTCACCAAAACAAATTGGTGAGATTTTCTTCACCAAGATGGGTTTTCCTGTGGTCAAGAAAACCCCCACGGGCTCACCCAGCACCGACGACGAAGTGCTGCAAAAGCTGGCTGAAGACTACCCACTGCCGGCCAAGATTCTGGAACACCGGGGTCTTTCCAAACTCAAGGGCACCTACACGGACAAACTCGCCCAGTTGGCACTGCCGCGTACCGGCCGCGTGCACACCCATTACGCGCAAGCGGTGGCGGTGACCGGGCGCCTCAGCAGCAACGACCCCAATCTGCAAAATATTCCCGTGCGCACACCCGAGGGTCGCCGCGTGCGCGAGGCTTTTGTGGCACCCAAGGGCTGCATGATCGCCAGTGCGGATTACAGCCAGATCGAGCTGCGCATCATGGCGCACATCAGCGGTGACGCGGCCTTGTTGCTGGCGTTTCATGACGGCATGGATGTGCACCGCGCCACCGCTGCCGAAATTTTCAGTGTCGACACGGCGCAGGTCAGCAGCGAGCAGCGCCGCTACGCCAAGGTCATCAACTTTGGCCTGATTTACGGCATGAGTGCTTACGGCCTGGCCAAAGCCCTGGGCATTGACAACACTGCGGCCAAAAACTATATCGCCCGCTATTTCGAACGTTATCCCGGCGTGAAAAACTACATGGACCACACGCGTCAGCTGGCCAAAGCACAGGGGTATGTGGAAACCGTGTTTGGAAGGCGGCTGTACCTGCCCGAAATCAATTCCCCCAACGGCCCGCGCCGCAGCGGTGCCGAACGCGCCGCCATCAATGCCCCCATGCAGGGCACGGCGGCGGATCTGATCAAGCTGAGCATGGTGAAAGTGCAACAGGTGATTGATGAAGAAAAGCGCGCGACCAAGATGATCATGCAGGTGCATGACGAGCTGGTGTTTGAAGTGCCCGAGTCAGAAGTAGACTGGGTGCGCCATGAAGTGCCCCGGCTGATGGCGGGCGTGGCGCGCCTCAAAGTGCCACTGCTGGCTGAGGTGGGCGTGGGGCTGAACTGGGACAAGGCGCATTGAGGTTGAGACCAGCGTACATGGCGCCTGCACGGCTTGACACAAGGCGCACCGTGATTTGATCCGGTGGCAGGTCAGGTCATGCTTTAATCAATGGCATGTCACACGCTTCGACGCCGTCGGCGTTGAAGTTCGGGTGCATGTGATGTGAGGATTATTTATGAATTCGATCAAACTGGTCGGTGTCGTGCTGATTGTTTTGGGCACCCTGGGGCTCGTCTACGGTGGCTTCAGCTACACAAAAGACACCACCGCCGTCAAGCTCGGACCACTGGAGATGACGGTGAAAGAAAAAGAAACCGTCAATGTGCCTTTGTGGGCAGGCATTGGTGCCATTGTGGTCGGTGGCGTGCTGCTGGTGATGGGTGGCAAAAAGGGGTAATGTCGAGGAAGTCTTGGGGCCTCACCGTCAGACCTCAAGGTTGTCGATCAGCCGGGTGGCACCTATCCGGGCTGCGCCAAGTACGACCAGCCCCTGATGGCGCGCCAAGTCAGTGATTTCGCCAGTGGTGGGTGGCTGCAGGTCAAGACGACGGCGCACCACCAGGTAGTCCGGTTGCCAGCCCCGGGAGGTCAAATCGGCCACGGCTTGCTGCTCCAGCACGTTGATGTCAGAGCCACCACCGTGTAGCGCCTGAGCCATGGCCTTGAGTGCGTGCGACAAGTGCGCCGCTTCAGCACGTTCAACGGGGCTGAGGTAGTTGTTGCGTGATGACAGGGCCAAACCATCGGCCGCCCGAAGCGTGGCACCGCCAATGACTTCAATGGGGAGCGCAAACTGCTGCACCATGCGCCGGATCACCATCAACTGCTGGTAGTCTTTTTGGCCAAACACTGCCACGCGCGGTTGCACACAGGCAAACAGCTTCATCACCACAGTACACACGCCGACAAAAAAACCAGGTCTGAAGTGGCCTTCCAGAATATCAGCCAAGGCTGCAGGTGGCTGCACTTTGAAGTCTTGAGGCTCTGGGTAAAGCTCTTTCTCAGATGGGGCAAACAGTACATCGCAACCCGCTGCGGTGAGCGCCTGGCAGTCGGACTCCCAGGTGCGCGGGTAGGTGTCAAAGTCTTCGTGTGGCAGAAATTGCAGGCGGTTGACAAATATGCTGACCACCAGCACATCACCCAGCGGCTTGGCCTGGCGCACCAGCGCCAGATGCCCCTCATGCAGATTGCCCATGGTGGGCACAAAGGCGGCGTGCTTAAAATCCGCCAGGTGCACGCGCAATTCGTTGATTGTTTTTATAATTTTCATAGCACAAAACCCTTTATTTGTAAGGGCTTAAGACCTATTTTTGTGTAAATTATGGGTTACCAGGCGTGCAGGGTGTTGTCGGGAAAGCTGCCGTTCTTGACCGCTTCCACATAGGCTTGCATGGCTTCCTTGATGCCGTGCTGGCCTTGGACGCCGGGCAGGTCAGCCATGAAATTGCGAACAAATTTGGGCATCTTGCCCAGGTTCAGGCCCAGCATGTCATGCAGCACCAGCACCTGGCCCGCCGTGCCGTTGCCGGCGCCAATGCCAATGGTTGGACAGTGCGCCAGTTCGGTCGTGAGTTCGGCAGACAGTGCGGTAGGCACCATTTCAAGGACCAGCAGTGACGCACCCGCATGTTGCAACTCATGCGCGTGGCGCTTCATGATGGCGGCAGATTCAACCGTTTTACCTTGCACCCGGTAGCCGCCCAGGGCGTGCACGGTTTGTGGGGTCAGCCCCAGGTGGGCGCATACCGGAATCCCACGTTCGACGAGAAAATGCACGGTCTCGGCGGTCCAGCCACCGCCTTCGAGCTTGACCATGTGGGCACCGGCCTGCATTAGCACAGCAGCGCTGCGCAGGGCCTGTTCTTTGGAGTCGTGGTAAGAGCCGTAGGGCAGGTCGCCAATGATCCAGGCTGTGCCCTGTACCCGACGCACGCCGCGTGTGACGCTCTCCACGTGGTAACGCATGGTGTCAAGTGACACGCCCACGGTGCTGGAAAGTCCCTGGCACACCATGCCGAGCGAGTCACCGACCAGGATGCAGTCCACACCTGCGGCGTCCGCCACTGCCGCAAAGGTGGCATCGTAGGCGGTGAGCATGGTGATTTTTTCACCACGGGCATGCATTTCAAGCAGCCGTGGCAGGCTGACAGGCTTGCGCGTGGCCGGGTTGCTGGTGGGCGGCAGAGTGCCGTAGGGCGAGGCGCTTTGGGCAGAGGGTTGGTTCATACGGTGGTCCCCAAAAAAATGTGGCGCGAGTCTAACTTAGACCTGCGAATTTTGAGCGTCAATCGTGTGGGCTGAGGATGGTCGGAAGCGCCTCGTCCAGCAAGTTGGGGTAATCGCGGCTGAAGTGCAGTCCACGGCTCTCATGGCGGGCCTGGGCGCTGCGCACGATCAAATCAGCCACCATCACGAGGTTGCGCAACTCAAGCAGGTCGCGAGTGACGTGAAAGTTGGCATAAAACTCCTGGATCTCGCCCTGCAACAACGCGATGCGGTGGGCAGCGCGGTCAAGGCGTTTGTTGGTGCGCACGATGCCCACATAGTCCCACATGAAGCGGCGCAACTCGTCCCAGTTGTGCGAGATGACCACGGTTTCGTCGGCGTCGGTCACCCGGCTGTCATCCCAGGCCGGCAAAGCCGGGGCGGTACTGCTGGTGCTGTGCACGATGTCCTGTGTGGTGGCCTGGGCAAACACCATGCATTCCACCAGCGAGTTGCTGGCCAGCCGGTTGGCGCCATGCAGGCCACTGCATGCAGTTTCGCCAATGGCGTACAACCCAGCGATGTCGGTGCGACCATGCAGGTCAGACAACACGCCACCGCAGGTGTAATGCGCGGCCGGCACCACAGGAATGGGTTGTTTGGAAATGTCAATACCCAGTTCAAGACAGCGCGCGTAAATGTTGGGAAAGTGTTCTTTCAGGAAGCTCAAGGGCTGGTGCGAGATGTCCAGGTAAACGCAGTCAAAACCGCCTTTCTTCATCTCGAAGTCAATGGCACGCGCCACCACGTCGCGCGGCGCCAATTCGGCGCGCGGGTCGTGCGAGGGCATGAAACGCGTGCCATCGGGCAGCAGCAGACGCCCACCCTCACCACGCACGGCTTCGCTGATCAAAAATGACTTGGCGTGCGGGTGGTACAGGCAAGTGGGGTGGAACTGGATGAACTCCATGTTTTGCACCCGGCAGCCGGCACGCCAGGCTGCGGCAATGCCGTCACCCGTCGCCGTGTCCGGGTTGGTGGTGTACAGATACACCTTGCCCGCGCCACCGGTGGCCAGAATGGTTTGCGGTGCCTCGAAGGTCAGCACCTGGTCGGTGTCGCTGTCAAGCGCATACAGGCCAAGGCATTGGTTGGTGTGTACCGCACTGTCCATCGGGCTGCTGCGATGCGTGGCCAACTTGTTGCTGGTGATCAAGTCGATCAGGGTGTGATTTTCAAACAGCGTGATGTTGGGGGTTTTTTGCACCCGGTCGATCAGGGTGCGCTGCACTGCCGCACCCGTGGCGTCCGTCACGTGCACGATGCGCCTAGCGCTGTGGCCGCCTTCACGGGTCAGGTGCAGTTGGCCGTCTTCTTCGGAGAAAGGCACCCCCATGGCTTGCAGCCAGGAAATGGCCTTGGGTGCGTTTTCCACCACAAAGCGGGTCGCTTCCAAGTCACAAAGACCGGCGCCTGCCACCAACGTGTCGTCAACGTGGGCCTCGAAGCTGTCGTCTTTGCTCCAGACTGCGGCAATGCCGCCCTGCGCCCAGCCACTGGAACCTTCAGACACCGCACGTTTGGTGATGACCGCCACACGTTTGTCAGTGGGCAGCAGCAGGGCGGCGCTCAAGCCGGCCAGGCCACTGCCCACAATCAACACATCAAAGTGCAGGGGGGCGGGGGCAGGGGTGGTTTGGCGTGAATTCATGAAAACTCCGGAATGGGTTTAAGACGGTGTGTAAGCCAGTCGCACGTAAATGGGTGCAAAAACTTCGGCCTGCGTAATTTCGATCAAGGTTTCTTTGGCAAGTTCAAGCAGGGCGATGAAAGTCACCACCAGAACGGCTGCGCCTCTGGCTGGATTGAAGAGCGACTCGAACTCCACAAAGCGCTGTCCTTGCAGTTGTCTCAGCACCATGCTCATGTGTTCGCGCACGGAGAGCTCTTCGCGGGTGATTTTGTGCCGTTGCACCAGCTTGGCACGCTTGAGAATCGCCTGCCACGCGTCCTGCAAGTCGCTGACATCGACTTCAGGAAAGCGCGGCTGCAGCGACTTCTCAATGTAAACCTGGGCACGTAAAAAATCTCGCCCCAGTTGCGGCAGTTGGTTGAGGCGGGCTGCTGCGAGCTTCATTTGCTCGTATTCCAGCAGGCGGCGCACCAATTCGGCCCGCGGATCGCCTGCCTCCTGGCCTTCAGCCACATGTTTCGGGGGCAGCAGCATGCGTGACTTGATCTCAATCAGCATGGCGGCCATCAGCAGGTATTCGGCAGCTAATTCCAGGTTTCGGTGGCGAATTTCTTCCACGTAACTCAGGTACTGGCGGGTGAGCCCGGCCATGGGGATGTCGAGAATATTGAAATTTTGCTTGCGGATCAGGTACAACAACAAATCCAGAGGGCCTTCAAAGGCTTCCAGAAATACCTCCAGCGCGTCGGGTGGAATGTACAGATCCTGCGGCATGGCAAACAGCGGCTCGCCATACAAACGCGCCACAGCGACCTGGTCAACCACCGTGGGTGTCTTGCCGATGGCCGGTGTCTCGCCGGTGACCAGCTTGGCTGAGTCAACCATGTCGCTTTTAATATGCTATATAAATTATAGCTATAACAGGTTATTTTTTAAGGGCTACAAGCCAAAACGCTATTCATTACTTTCGGTCTGATAGACGTAAGGCTTTTGTGTCACCTGAGCTGCGCGGTACTCCCGCCAGGCTTCACGGTCCACCGGCTTGTCCCATAACAACTCACGGCCCTGACGTTGCCCGGCTTCAAGCTCAGGATTCTTCGCCTTGAGTTCAGTGATGAATTCGGTGATGGGAGACTGGTACAAGGGACGGTAAAAAATGTTCATGATTAGGCCTTTGGAACGCATTCTAGCCTCGCACCCCATGGCGCCTGGTCGTCCGGTGAATTTGGGTGATTTCGGCCCGCGAGGGTGTAATATCGTTGTCAAACACACCTCGACGTCCCCCTCCCATTCCAATGAACAGTTTTACCCATCCCGCGTCGTGGGTCCATTTGGACTGGGTGTTGGTGGTGGTGGCGGCTTGGCTCTTGATCGGCCTGGTGGGCGTGGTGGCGCTACGGCGCTTTCGCTTTGTGGCCATTGTGCTGTTTCCGACCGGTGCGGTCTTTTCCTTGCTGTTGATGGCGGTGGCATTGAGCGCGGTGTTCAGCGACCCTGAAACTGCCGTACTGCCGTTGGGATTGCCACAACTGCCCTTTCATTTGCGCCTGGACAGCCTGTCCGCTTATTTTTTGTTGCTCATTGGTGGCGTGGCAGCGGGCGTGTCAACGTTTGCTGCAGGTTACTTTCGCCAGGGCGAGGGCACGCCGCCTGGCTTGATTTGCCTGGAATACCACGTGTTTCTGGCCAGCATTGCCATGGTGGTGTTGGCCGACGATGCCTATGTGTTCATGGTGGTGTGGGAAACCATGGCGTTTTCTTCTTTCTTCCTGGTGCTGGCCAACCACCGCCTGCCCGAGATTCGCAATGCCGGCTATTTGTACATGCTGGTCGCGCACATTGGCGCCCTGGGTATCTTGCTGTGTTTTGGCCTGTTGCAGGCCAACACTGGGGACTACACCTTTGCCAACATGCGCCAACAGCACCTGACACCTTTTTGGGGCTCGGTGGCCTTTTGTCTGGCGGTGTTTGGCTTTGGTGCCAAGGCAGGTTTGTTGCCCTTGCATGTCTGGCTGCCAGAGGCGCACCCTGCGGCGCCGTCGCCCTTTTCCGCGTTGATGAGTGGCGTGATGCTCAAGATTGCCCTGTACGGCATTTTGCGGGTGGGTTTTGATCTGCTGCAAGAGCAAATCTGGTGGTGGGGGGTGCTGTTGATGGCCATTGGCCTGGCCACCGCGCTGTTTGGTGTGGTGTTCTCCACGGTTCAGGTCGAAATGAAGCGGTTGCTGGCTTATTCGTCGATTGAAAACATCGGACTGATTTGCGCTGGCATGGGTTTGTCGTTGCTGTTTTTTTCCTACGACATGAAGGCTTTGTCGGCGCTGGCCCTGACCGCCGCCCTGTACCACATGCTGGCCCATGCGTTTTTCAAGAGCCTGCTGTTCTGCAGCACTGGCGCGGTGATGCACGCCACCGGCGAGCGCAGCCTGGGCAAGTTGGGCGGGTTGATGCGCTACATGCCCTGGGTGGCGTGGCCCACGCTGATCGGTGTGTTGGCGTGTGCGGGTTTACCTCCTTTTGGCGGCTTTGTGGCTGAATGGATGTTGTTGCAAAGTTTCCTGTTCACCACGGGCCTGCCGGGTTCATTCCTGGACATGCTGGTGCCTGTGATGGCCGCGCTGATTGCGCTGATTGCCGCGCTTTCTGGCTTCACCATGGTCAAGTATTTCGGCGTGATCTTTTTAGGGCAACCGCGTGAGGAGAGCCTGTCGCACGCGCATGATGCCGGGCACTGGGAGCGCTTGGGCATGATGTGGCTGGTGGTGGGGTGCCTGGCTTTGGGGCTGTTCCCCAACCAGGTGATTGCCTTGATTGACCCGGCGACCCAACTGCTGGTGGGGGCTGGTTTGGCGCACACGGTGGCGGACAGTGGCTGGTTGCTGGTACCGGTAAGTATTGAGCGCGCCAGTTACGCGCCTGCCATCTTCTTGCTGGGTGTGTTGGCCAGCTTCGCGCTGGCGTTTTTGTTGGTGCGCAAGCTCTACCATGGCCGCATGCGCCGGGTGCCGCCATGGGACTGCGGTTTTCCATGGCAAACCGCCCGCATGCAAGACACTGCCGAGGGGTTCGGCCAACCAATCCGGCAGATTTTCGAACCTTTATTTCGCATGAAGCGTCAGTTGCCATCGGCATTTGACGAGCACCCCAACTACAAGGTCACGGTGGAAGACCCGATCTGGTATTGGCTTTATATACCTGTGGCCAATTTGATTGAACGGGTGTCCAAAATCATCGGACTGTTGCAACAGGGGCGCATTGCGGTGTATTTGATGTACAGCTTTGTGACCCTGATTGTGGTGTTGGTGGCGGTGAAGCGATGAGTCTTATTGGCATCTTTTCGCAACTGTTGGCCATGCTCACCGCCCTGGTGCTGGCCCCTCTGCTCACGGGCTGGGTCAACCAATGGCGCGCACGGTTGCAAAACAAGTCAGCGCCGGGCTTGCTGCAACCCTATCGCATGCTGCACAAGTTGTTCAACAAGGAATCGGTGATGGCTGAGCACGCCTCGCCGCTCTACCGTACCGCGCCCTATGTGATTTTCAGTTGCATGCTGTTGGCCAGCGCGATCATTCCGACACTCTCCACAGACCTGCCGTTGTCACCTGCTGCAGATGCGATTGCGCTGGTGGGTTTGTTTGCCTTGGCCCGTGTGTTCATCTCGCTGGCGGCAATGGACGTGGGAACGGCCTTTGGCAGTCTGGGTGCGCGGCGCGAAATGTTGGTGGGGTTTCTGGCCGAGCCAGCCTTGTTGATGGTGCTGTTTTGTGCCTCCATGATCACCCGCTCGACCTCGCTCACCGCCATTGTGGAAACCCTCGCACACCGTGAATTGGCGATCTATCCCAGCATGCTGCTGGCTGGCGTAGCGTTCACCATGGTGTCGCTGGCCGAGAACGCACGTGTGCCCGTGGACAACCCCGACACCCATCTGGAACTCACCATGATTCACGAGGCAATGGTTCTGGAGTATTCAGCGCGTCACCTGGCGCTGCTGGAATGGGCTGCGAGCCTGAAACTGTTTGCCTACTCGTGCATTGGACTGGCCCTGTTTTTCCCGTGGGGTGTGGCCGACGCCAGCTCGCCTCTGGCGTTGTTGCTGGCCTTGCCTGCGCTGGTGATCAAGCTGGCGGTAGGTGGCGTGGTGTTGGCTGTGATTGAAACCCTGAGCGCCAAGATGCGGATTTTCCGCGTGCCTGAATTTCTGGGTACGGCGTTTTTGGTGGCTGTGATTGGTTTGCTGGTCAATGTGTTGCTGGGGGTGGCATGATCAAATTTGCACCGCAACTCATCAACCTGTTTGCCACCCTGATTCTTCTGCTCTCGTTTGCCATGATTTCACAGCGGCGCATTGTGTCGCTGGTCAATCTTTTCATGATCCAGGGTGCTGCATTGGTGGCAGCCTCATTCTTGCTGGGCTATGCGACAAACCAGCCGGATTTGTATGTGTCAGGCGCGTTGACTCTGGTGCTCAAGGTGTTCTTGATCCCCTGGATGCTGCACCGCATGATCCGCAAGCTCAACGTGCGCTGGGACATCGAGACTCTGCTGAACATCCCCACCACCATGCTGGTAGGGATTGCGCTGGTGATCTTCGCCTTCAGCCTGGCGCTGCCGATTTCACGCCTCTCAGACTCGATTGCCGGCGGCTCTTTGGGCATTGCCCTGGCCTGTGTGTTTTTATCCTTCATGATGATGATCACGCGCTCCAAGGCGATCCCCCAAGTGATCGGTTTTCTGTCGATGGAAAACGGGCTTATTTTTGCTGCCACCACCGTGACCAATGGCATGCCGATGATCGTGGAGTTTGGTATTGCGCTGGACGTCCTGGTGGGTGTGTTGATCATGGGTGTGTTCATGTTTCAGATTCGCGAAAAGTTTGACAGTCTGGACATCCATCACCTTGAAACCCTCAAGGAAGACTGAGCATGAACGCGCTGTTTTTTGTGTTGGGTTTTCCGTTGTTGGGCGGGTCAGTGCTGGCGTTGACAGGGCACCGTGCCTATGCACGCGACCTCAATGTGATGTTCAGTGCGCTGACTTTTTTGGCCGCATGCGCGCTCACTGCGCTGGTGATTGACCAGGGGCCGAAGCTGCTGTGGCACGACCAGTTTTTCATTGACCCGTTGAATGTGTTCATGGTGACACTCACCGCTTTTGTGGGCCTGACCACCGCTATTTTTTCGCGACCTTACATGCGTGTGGAGCAAGACCACGGCAAGATGACGCCTGCGCGCATGCGGCTGTACCACAGCATGTACCAGTTGTTCAGCTTCACCATGCTGCTGGGCTTCACCACCAACAACCTTGGCATCATCTGGGTGGCGATGGAAGCCGCCACGTTGACCACCGTGCTGCTGGTCAGCGTCTACCGAACCGCCGCCAGTCTGGAAGCCGCCTGGAAGTATTTCATCTTGTGTGGGGTCGGCATTGCCCAGGCGCTGTTTGGCACCATCTTGATGTACATGGCGGCATACAAGGTGCTTGGGCCGGAGCACGCTACCTTGTTGTGGACCAGTCTGAACGACATCAAGGGCCAGCTTGACCCAACCATCGTCACTTTGGCGTTTGCGTTTTTATTGATTGGTTATGGCGCCAAGATTGGCCTTGTGCCGCTGCACAGCTGGCTGCCGGATGCGCACGCCGAGGGACCGACACCGGTGTCTGCGGTGCTGTCGGGCTTGCTGCTGAATGTGGCCATGTATGCCGTGCTGCGCTGCAAGGTGTTGACCGATGGCGCGCTGGGAACCCAGATGGCAGGCCAGTTGATGATGGGATTTGGCCTGTTGTCAGTGACGGTCGCGGCGTTTTTTCTGTCGCGTCAAAAAGATGTCAAGCGCATGTTTTCTTACTCAAGCATTGAGCACATGGGCTTGATCACGTTTGCCTTTGGCATGGGTGGTCCGGTGGCCAACTTTGCCGGCTTGCTGCACATGACGGTGCATTCGCTGGTGAAGTCAGCGATTTTTTTCACTGTGGGTCACGCCACCCAAAAAGCCGGCACACAGGTCATGAGCGAGATTCGCGGTCTGATCAAAGTGAATCCCACGGTCGGTTGGGGGTTGATGATTGGTGTCATGGCGATTTTGGGCATGCCGCCTTTTGGTGTGTTTGCCAGCGAGTTTTTGATTTTGACGACGGCCATGCGCGAGCAGCCTTGGGCGGCACCGTTCCTGTTCCTGGCGCTGGGTGTGGCGTTTGCGTCGATTCTGATCCGTGTCTTGCCCATGGTGTTTGGCGACACCACGCTGAAACCCCTGCTGCATCCCCCAGCCTTGATTCCGGTGTTTTTGCACTTGGCGTTGGCGTTGGTGCTGGGCTTGTACATTCCGCCGTATTTGAACGGCTGGTACGTGCAGGCAGCAAGTCTGCTGGGAGGTTGATGGCATGCAAATTCCCGGACTTGACCTTGAGTTTGACGCACTGCCGGCGCCTGTGCCGATCTGGCACGCCCGGGTGACGCCTCAGCAGTGGCAGACCGCCGCCAACACGGTGCGAACCTCAGGTGGCCGTCTGCTGGCGTTATGGGCGGGTCAGATGGGCCAAGGTGGCAGTGATGCCGGCTTGGCGCCGGATACCGCCTGCATGTGCGCCGCCTATGTCACGCTGGAGGGCGCGTTCTGGTTGTCGTTGCCCTTGCCGCAACACAACGGGCAACAGCTCTACCCTGACCTTTCCACAGCGTTTCTTCCGGCAGGGCGCATGCAGCGGGCAGCGGCTGACCTGTCGGGTGTGCAGGCGCAAGGCGCGCAAGATGTGCGGCCTTGGCTTAACCATGGCGCGTGGCCCGCTGACCACTACCCGTTGCAGCAGAGCCCGGAAAAGCCATCCTCGTTTGTACCGACTGAATTGCAGAACTACCCGTTTGTGCACGTGGATGGCGACGGCGTGCACGAGATCGCCGTCGGCCCGGTGCATGCCGGCATCATTGAGCCCGGGCATTTCAGGTTTTCGGTGGTGGGTGAAAAAGTGCTGCGGCTGGAGCAGCGCCTGGGCTACACCCACAAGGGCATCGAGCAGCGCATGACCCAATTGCCGCCCATGGCGGCTTATCGTCTGGCCGGAAGGGTGTCAGGTGACAGCACGGTGGCCTATGCCTGGGCTTACTGTATGGCCCTTGAATCGGCATGTACCTGTGTGATTCCTGCCCGTGCTGCCTGGTTGCGGGCTTTGTTGCTGGAGCGTGAGCGCATTGCCAACCATCTGGGTGATTTGGGTGCCATTGGCAATGATGCCGCGTTTGCATTTGCGCTGGCACAGTTTTCCAGGCTGAAGGAAGACTGGCTGCGTTTGCATGCGCAGGTGTTTGGTCACCGCTGGTTGATGGACCTCATCGTGCCGGGTGGCGTGGCCTGTGATCTGGACCGTGCACAGCGCGATCTGCTGTTGCACCAGTGTGATGTGATTGAAGCCGAGGTCAGAACGCTCTACGACATCTTTGAAGCCCATGCCGGCTTGCAAGACCGCTTGATGACCACCGGGCGTGTGCTGCCTGAACTGGCCTCGCGTCTGGGGCTCACCGGTCTGGCCGGGCGCGCCAGCAGCCAAACTTGGGATCTGCGCTGTGACCACCCGTTTGCACCCTTTGATACGCTGACTGTGGCCATGGCCACCCACCACAATGGCGATGTCGCCGCTCGTGTGTTGGTGCGTTTTGATGAGGTGTTTGAGTCATTGCGCTTGATCCTGCGCATGCTGCACGACCTGCCAGTGGGTGACATTCACGCGCCGCTGACCTTGCCGCAGAAGGCAAGTCGGGGTGCCGGTTGGGTCGAAGGTTGGCGCGGCGAACTGTGGGTGGCATTGGAACTTGCAGGTGCTGACCAGAGCAACCGCATTCAACGTTGCCACTTGCATGATCCCTCGTGGCAAAACTGGCCGGTGCTCGAGCACGCCATCATGGACAACATCGTGGCTGATTTTCCGATCATCAACAAGTCGTTCAACCTGAGCTATTCTGGGCAAGACCTATGATTTGGAAAGTCGTTCATCAGATTGTCAAGACGGGCATTTGCACCGAGGCGGCACCTGACATTGGTGAGGCGGCGCACGCCGAGGTGGCTCGTATTCAAGCCGAGTTGCTGGACATTTTGGGTCAAGCCTTGACCATTCGCGAGGTTGATGCGGGCTCCTGCAATGGCTGTGAACTGGAAATCAACGCCTTGGGCAACCCCTACTACAACCTGGAGGGACTCGGTATCAAATTTGTTGCCAGCCCGCGCCATGCCGACATGCTGCTGGTGACCGGCCCGGTGTCACGCAACATGGAAACCGCATTAAAGCGCACCTATGACGCCACGCCCGACCCCAAACTGGTGGTGGCCGTGGGGGACTGTGGTTGTGATGGCGGCATTTTTGGGGAAAGCTACGCCACCTGCGGCCGCGTGGCCAACGTGATTCCTGTGGATGAAGTGATACCGGGTTGCCCACCACCGCCAGTTGAAATTTTGCGCGGCATCCTGAAGGCGGTGCGGCGGCGGGTGAAGTCATCTGGCCGGTGATCCGCCTTGGTCTGCACTCAGCGGCAGGGGCGCTGTGACCTCGATCTGAATCTCGTTGCGACGCCACATCGGTAGCGTCCATGGTGGGTCGTAGCGCGCCAGTTGCGCCGGCCCCTCAGCCACCAGTTTGCGTGTCTGCATCCAGCCGAGCAGTGCTTGCGTTTCTTGTCGAATGCGGTTGTCGGTGTTGAACCCGGCGTACTTTGCGACAACCACGGTTTTGGCGGGCAATTCGCGCAACGTCACCGAGCCACTGTTGGGCAGCGGCAGCGTTGCCAGGGTGTACTGGCTGGGCATGACAAACTGAACCCGCCAGCGCTGCGCCCCCATCCAATCTGGGGCCTCGGGTGCAGGCTGCACCGTGACGGGTGCCGTCATGGCCAGCTTGCTTGGCTGGCCCTGCGGCGCCATTGTCACGGGCGCTGTCATGGCGATCTTGCTGCTTTGGTTGCTTTGAGGCGACTTATTGTTGCCAAAGATGTAATCCGCAATCACCCGAAAGCCCTTGCCGGAGGCGGCGTCCATATCGCCATCGACCCAAGTTTCGGCAACAATCAGCGGCGCGTATTGGCGCAATTCAAACCCGGCTTCCTGGGCCAGAACTTCAAACTTGGGTTCTTCAACCGCCATCGCAGCACCTCCCAGCATCAACGCCACAAAAAAGCAAAACAGCTGTCGCATCGTTTGTCACCTTACTTGGGCATGATCACGCTGTCGATCACATGGATCACGCCGTTGTCGGCCATGATGTCGGTGGCGGTGACTTTGGCGCCGTCCACCATGACACCACCAGCGGTGGAAATGGTCAGCTCAGAGCCCTGCACGGTTTTGACCTTGCCCGCTTTCACGTCGGCCGCCATCACTTTGCCTACGACCACATGGTAGGTCAGCACTGAAGTGAGCTTGGCCTTGTCTTTCAACAAGGCATCCAGATCGGCTTTGGGGATTTTTGCAAAGGCCGCGTCGGTGGGTGCAAACACGGTGAAGGGGCCTTTGCCCTTGAGGGTGTCAATCAAGCCTGCAGCCGTGAGTGCCGTGGCCAGGGTTTTGAAGTTTCCGGCAGCAACAGCCGTGTCAACAATGTCTTTGGCCTGCACAGAGAAAGCTGCGCCAAGGGCCAAAATTGAAGCGATCAAGGTCTTTTTCATAAGTAACTCCAAAAAATCAGGATTCACCTGAAACGCCAAAAATGTGGCGAGTGAAGTATCGTATACCGAGACGTATCCTTATGAACTGAACGGTCTATCGGCGACCTGATGGTATTGGGTTGCCGGTCGGTGGGCTGTCGATTTTTCCCTATTGGGCGGATCAGGTGCTGTAATTTGCTATGTAATATGAAGCTATCATCCCTTTATGAATAATGGCTAGAGGCACTTTATATACATAATTTTCTCAAGACCCGATACCCAGCAAATCCATGATGCCTGAAATGAATGTGAGTGGGTGCGCAGGGCAGCCTGGGCCAACCGTTTGCAGCAGCGCGAACACCTCTGTGTTTTTGGTATGTAAGCGGGCACTGATGCGCTTGCGAATGCCATCACTGTCGGGCAGCAGGTTGTCAAAGTAGTTGCGGACCACGTCGCCTTCCACCCGGTTGTCTGCCGTAAAGGGGTGCGACAGGGAGAGTGGACGGCTGCGCGCAGATGCCCGCCAGGACGGCGCATAGTCCAAGCGGTGGTGGCCGGTGCGCCCCACACGCCACGTGCCCACCAGTTCACCGTTCATCCAGATTGAAAGCGCATCCATTACCACTCGGCTTGCGGGCCAGTGTCTGAGATGGGTGACTGCGTTGCGGGGTCGGTTTGGGCATGCGTGTCGCGCAAGACCAGGTCGACACCTAAAACCTTCAGTAGTTCCAGAAGTTGCCCGGCACTGACCACAGCCGGGTTGCGCTCAATCGCGGCGATGCGGGACTGGGTCACCCCAAGTTTGAGGGCAAGGTCAGTCTGACTCAGCTGGCGCACCTTGCGCAGGGAGCGCAGCTGCGGCGTTAGTTGGTCCGAAATTGAGATGAGGTAGTCCATGACAAATATCGTTTTTGATTAATATTGTCAGAATATCACTTGAAGATAATAATATCAAAAAATCACTCAAGGGTCATAAGTTGCGGATACGACCTTGGCGTGAAGCCGCAGCCCTTCACAAGTGAACGCCTGGTCTTGCCAGCCCGCCCTCAATGAATCCGCATGCCCGGCTTGGCACCGGCAAAAGGCTCCAGCACATAAATGCCGGGTTCCGCTTTTTCGTCGGCGTGGCTGGCGGCCAGCACCATGCCTTCGCTGATGCCAAACTTCATTTTTCGTGGGGCCAGGTTGGCCACCAGCACGGTGAGTTTGCCCACCAGTTGCTCGGGCTGGTACATGCTTGCAATGCCTGAAAAGACGTTGCGGGTTTTTGGTTGACCGGCTTCGTTCAATTCGCCCGCGTCCAGTGTCAACTGCAGCAGCTTGGTAGAGCCTGCCACGGCCTGACACTGCACGATTTTGGCGATGCGCAGGTCAATTTTGGCGAAGTCGTCGATACTGATGGTCGGGGCCACCGCTTCGCCGCCGGGAGCGGTGGGGTCGACCGGCGTGCTTGGTGCGGCGGCTTTTGCGCCCTTTTTGTCAGCTGTTTTTGTGGATGCTATATTTTCAGTAGCTACAAGTGCTTGTTCTACCTGGGCTGGAGGCTCAAACAATGCATCAAGTTGCTTGACATCGACGCGCTGCATCAAATGCTGGTAGGTGCCGATCACATGGCCGGTTTCCATCGGTTCGATGATGTTGGCAAAACTCAGGGGTGCGATCCGCAAGAATTTTTCAACTTCGACCGCCAGCGCGGGCAGTACCGGTTTCAGGTAGCAGGTGAGGATGCGAAAGGCCTTGATGCACACCGTGCACACGTCTTGCAGGCGCGCTTCCTGGTCAGGTTTTTTGGCCAGATCCCAGGGTTTGTTGGCGTCCACATAGGCGTTCACGCGGTCGGTCAGCAGCATGGTTTCTTTCAATGCCTTGGCATATTCGCGGGCTTCGTACAACATTTCGATGCTGGTGCGTTCAATGCGCAACTGGTGCAACAGCGCCGCGCCGTCTTCAGACACCTCGCCCAGTTTGCCTTCAAAACGTTTGGTCAGAAAACCTGCCGCGCGCGAGGCGATGTTGATGTATTTGCCGATCAAATCGCTGTTGACGCGGGCCATGAAGTCGTCGGCATTGAAGTCAATGTCTTCGTTGCGGGCGCTCAGTTTGGCCGCCAGGTAGTAGCGCAGCCACTCGGGGTTCATGCCCAGGCTCAGGTATTTGAGCGGGTCCAGCCCGGTGCCGCGGCTCTTGCTCATTTTTTCGCCGTTGTTCACGGTCAAAAAGCCATGTACAAACACGTTGTCGGGGGTTTTGCGGCCGCTGAAATGCAGGGTGGCAGGCCAGAACAGCGTGTGGAAGGTGACGATGTCTTTGCCGATGAAGTGGTATTGCTCCAGCTCGGGGTTGGCCATGTAGGTGTCGTAGTTCGGGCTTTGCGGGTCAAGGGCCGCACGTTTACCCAGCAGGTTTTTCAGCGACGCCAGGTAACCAATGGGGGCGTCAAGCCAGACATAAAAATATTTGCCCGGTGCGTCCGGGATCTCGATGCCGAAGTACGGCGCGTCTCTAGAGATGTCCCAGTCGCCCAAACCTTCGCTCTTGGATCCGTCCGGGTTGGTGCGGATGCTGAACCATTCCTTGATTTTGTTGGCCACTTCGGGTTGCAACTTGCCGTCTTGTGTCCATTGCTCCAGAAAGGCCACGCAGCGAGGGTCAGACAGCTTGAAGAAGTAGTGTTCAGAGCTTTTCAGCTCGGGTTTGGCGCCCGACAGGGCCGAATACGGGTTGATCAGGTCAGTGGGGGCATAGACCGCGCCACACACCTCGCAGTTGTCGCCGTACTGGTCTTTGGCGTGGCACTTGGGGCACTCGCCCTTGATGAAACGATCCGGCAGGAACATGTTTTTCTGCGGGTCAAAAAACTGCTCGATGGTGCGGGTTTCGATCAGCGAGCCGTCCTTGTTGTCACGCAGGTCGCGGTAAATGGCCTGCGCCAGTTCGTGGTTTTCCGGGCCATCGGTGCTGTGCCAGTTGTCAAAGCCGATGTGAAAACCGTCCAGATAAGGCTTGCGCCCAGCTGCAATATTGGCCACAAACTGCTGCGGCGTGACGCCAGCTTTTTCCGCCGCAATCATGATCGGTGCACCGTGGGTGTCGTCGGCGCAACAAAAGTCCACCGTGTTGCCCATCATCTTTTGGTAACGCACCCAGATGTCGGCCTGAATGTATTCCATGATGTGGCCAATGTGGAAATTACCATTGGCGTAGGGCAGGGCAGTGGTGACAAACAGTTGGCGTGACATGGGTGGGGGGATTTCTTTAAAAAAACAAGTCGGAATTTGAAACCTTGCGGGACAGACCGCAGTGACGCAACGTGAACCAGATCTGCCTCAACCGATTTTAATCGGGCCTGTTTTCTGGCAAACAAAAGCGCGGGGGTCTGACGACCTCCCGCGCTTCGGTGGTTAAAAGGCGTGTCGGTCAGGCAGCCGGGGCACCCAGCATGGTTTGCAACTCGCCTTTTTCGTACATTTCCATCAAGATGTCAGAGCCGCCAATGAACTCTCCCTTGAAGTAAAACTGGGGAATGGTTGGCCAGTTGCTGTAGTCCTTGATGCCAGCGCGGATGCCGTCATCTTCCAGCACATTCACGGTCTTGATGGCCTTGGCGTCAACGCCGCAGGCTTTCAGGATTTGAATGGCGCG
>JBBQZG010000009.1:0-42479 GCA_038207945.1 Burkholderiales bacterium | reverse complement strand
GACGCCTGGTGCATCGGTCACGTCGAGCGTCAACGCCTGGCTGCCGGGGTGCGTGTGCACAAAGTCATCGAGCAGCGCGCGCTGGCGGGCCGACACCACCACCTTGGCACCCATGCCATGCAGCGCATGGGCGGTGGCCTGGCCAATGCCGCTGGAGGCGCCCACCAGCCAGACGGTTTTGCCGTGCCAGTCAGTCAGGCGGGGGTTGAGGGGTCGGATGAAAGGCATATGGATACTATATTTTTAATAGCTGCTTGCGCTTATTTAATAAGGGCTAGAGGCTGATTTCTTATAAATTTGTTGCGCTGGGAAGTTGCTGCGGCTTGTGCTCATGGCGTGCTCCGCTTGGTGAAGGACAGCGTGACCTCGCCCAGGTAGACGCCAAACTTGCTCATGCGGGCCTTGTTAAGCATCACGGTGGGCGTCATCAGGTACATCCAGTCGTCAAACTGCACCTCAAACACGCGGCCGTCAACCGGCAGCGCCATGGTGTAGCGCCAGTTCAGCGTGTTGCCCCGGCTGCTGCCAAGCGCCGTGCCCACCACGTCGTCGGCCTGGCCGGTGTACTGGCCATCGGGCAGCTTCTTGATGCGCCAGACGCGCCGCTGGGTGGTGCCGTCCGAGTAGCTGAAGGCCTCGTCCAGCACGCCATCGTCGCCGGTCCAGCTGCATTGCATGACCACGGTGAAGCGTTTCACCACCTGGCCGGAGCGGTCGGTGAAGATGCCATAGGCGTCGAGCGTGCCATTGAAGTAGCTGCGCAGGTCAAGCGCCGGTTTTTCGCTGGCGTAGGCCTCGATCTTTTGCGAGGCGCAGCCGCTCAGGGCGAGGGTGGACGCAGCCGCAGCGCCCAAAAGCAGTCGTCTTTTCATGGTGTTTTCCTGATGTGGGTGAAGTAAAGGAGCGCCAAGGCCACGCTTTTCAGCGCGCAGGGCAGCAGGCAGTAAGCCCAGGTGAGGGTGGTGAGCGCCTGGGCGTCACGTGCGCCGGGGCTGTAGCCAAAGGCACCCAGCAGCGGCAGCGCCAGGCCAGCGGCCAGCGCCAGATTGAGTTTGGTGGCAAAGGCCCACCAGCCAAAATACGCGCCCTCGGCCTGGCCGCGGTCGCCTTGCGCCTCAATCTGGCCGTTCAGCAGGGCGGCCGGCAGCGCCAGGTCGGTGCCCATGGCGACACCACTCAAGGCGCACACCAGCAAAAACGCCATGCTGTCGCCAGCTTCAAGCTGCGCCGCAAAGCCAAACACCGCCAATGCCAATGCCATGCCAAGGGCCCAGGTGCGCGCCAAGCCCAGGCGTGGCACCAGCTGCAGCCACAGCGGCAAGGCCAGCGCAGCGCAGAGAAAATAGCTGCCCAAAAACAGCGGCGCCATGGCGGCGGGGGCTTGCAAGCGGTCTTGCACAAAAAACAAAATCAGCGTGGCTGGCACGGCGCTGGCAATGCCGTTGACCATGAACACCGCCATCAGCGCGCGAAAACCCGGGCGCGACCAGGGCAGCCACAGGGCGCTGGCTGCCTGTGGTGCTGACTTGGCCAGGGTCGCCGCTTGTTGCACAGGCGCTGGCGCGCTGCGCCAGGCCAGCCAGGCGGCCATAGTTGCTATAAATAAAATAGCTGTTGTCGCAGGCAAACCAACGGCTATAGGCAAAATAGATGCAAATACCACACCGGCCAGCCCAAAGCCTTCGCGCCAAGCCACCACCCGGCTGCGCATGACCTCGTTGCCGCCTAAGCGTGCGCCCCAGGCCTGGTGCAGGATGCTCAGGGCGCTGAACGCCACGGTGGTGAGCAGCAGGCTCAACGCCAGCCACACCAGCAACGCTGAGTCCGTGGGGTTGGTCAGGGCCGCAGGCGGGAAAAACATCAGTGCAAAGCCGCCGCACAAAAGCGCCGCAGCCAGCGCGCCCCAGCGCAGCACCAGCGCTGGGCTGCGGGCAAATAAGTGGTCGGTCCAGCGCCCCAGCCAGGGATCAATCACCGCGTCGAACAAGCGCACGCCCAGCAGCAGCGCACCCAAGGTCCCCAGCCCCAGGCCAAATTCACGGGCATAGTGGTTGGGCAGCAGCACGTAGAGCGGCAGCGCCACAAAGGCCAGCGGCAGGCCCAACAGCCCGTAGCGCCAGCCATGGCGCCAGGCAAAAGCCGGCTCAGAGGCGGCCATCAGGAGGTGCCCGCCAGCAGTTCGCGGCGCAGGCTGGGTTCGCTGGTGGCCTCAGCCAGCCAGATGCCGAAGAAAGCCGGGCCAAAGCGTGCGTCAGCGATGGCGCCTGTGGGCTGGCCGTTGAGCCAGAAGCGTGCACCAACGCCGGGTTGGTGCAGGCCGGTCAGGCGGTCTCCAGCTTGCACGTCGGGAAAGGTTTGCATCATGGCAGTGAGCCATTGGGCAGCCTGGGCCTCGGGGATCGGGTGGATGCCTTGCATTTCTTTCAGGGAGCGCTCGGCAATCGCCGCGCCTTTGAGCGCACGCAAATAACGCAAGCTCAGGGCCAGCGGATGTTGTGCAAACTGACTGGCGCGAAAGCCGGGGGCCACCCACAACTGCGCGTCGTACACCTCAAAGCCCCAAACCCGCAGTCGCGCGGTGCCGCCCAGGCGGGCATCTGCCAGCGAGGCGCTGACCTCGGGCCAGGGTAGGGTGGCTTGTGCAAAGGCCAGGCTGACCGGCCATCCGGCCAGCGCGGCACCGGCTGCAGCCAATACTTGGCGGCGCATGGGCACGGTGGCCATCGGGTTTTTCAAGGCAGGCATGGCGTGTCAGGGGCGCGGCCGTGCTGGTGTCAGGCGCGCTTTTGCAGTGTGTACTGCACCACGTCGATGTTGTTTTCCATGAACGCGGCCTCGCAATACGCCAGGTAAAACTCCCAGATGTGCATGAATCGCTCGTCAAAGCCGCCTTGCAACACGGCCGCGCGTTGGGCCAAAAAGCTGTCGCGCCAGCGTTTCAGGGTTTCGGCGTAGTCGTGGCCGAAGGCATATTCGTTCACCACCTCCAGCCCTGCCGCCCGGGCCTGGGCGCGGAACTCGCGCGGGCAGGGCAGGCAGCCGCCCGGGAAGATGTACTGCTGGATGAAGTCGGTGGAGCCCAAGTAGCGCTCAAACAGCGCGTCGTCAATCACGATGCTTTGCACGCTGGCTTTGCCGCCGGGTTTGAGCAACTTGGCCACGGTTGAAAAATAGGTGGGCCAGTATTCGCGGCCCACGGCTTCCACCATCTCGATCGAGCAGATGGCGTCAAACGGCGCGTCGTCAATGTCGCGGTAGTCTTGCAGGCGCAGGTCGGCACGCGCTGTCACGCCCAGGCGCTGCATGCGTGTCTGCGCAAAGGCCAGCTGCTCGGTGCTGAGCGTGACACCGGTCACCGAGGCGTCAAACTCGGTACACGCCATCTCGGCCAGCGCACCCCAGCCGCAGCCGATTTCCAGCACCCGGTCGCCTGCCTTCACTCCCGCCTCGCTCAAGGCCCGCCGCACCTTGGTGGCCTGGGCTTGCGCCATGGGCTGGGCCAGGTCACCGTTGAAGATGGCGGCTGAGTAGTTCATGCTGTCATCCAGCCAGAGCTGGTAAAACGCGTTGCCCAGGTCGTAGTGGGCGTGGATGTTTTTCTGGCTGTTGGCGCGGGTGTTGCGGTGCAGCAAGTGCTTGATGCGGTACAGCAAGCGCCCGGCCCAGGTGCCGTAGATCACGTCTTCCACTTCGGCGCGGTTTCTTACCAACACACGCAACAGTTCAGCCAGATTGGGGGTGCTCCAGTCGCCGGCGATGAAGCTTTCGGCAAAACCGATGTCGCCAGACCTGAGCGCCGCGCTGCAGGGGCGCCAGTTGTGCAGCACCAGCGTGGCGTGCGGCAGGGTCTGCCCGCCAAAGCGCTGCATGCGGCCGTCGGGCAACTGCAGCGTCAGGCTGCCGTGGCGCAGGCGCAGAAGCAGTTTGAGCACCGCGCGGGCGCTGGCCGATGCGTCAGAGGGCAGGTCAATCGCGCGTGCGATCGGGGTGCTGGTGGTGCTGTTCATGGGGTCAACCTTTAGCGGGAGGTGAATTCGGCGGGTGGCGTGGGCTTCTTGAAGAATCGCGCACGTTTGAAAAACAATTTGGCGGCTTGCCAGTGGATGCGCAGCACCACGCCGAGCGTCATCACCGGGTAGCCGAGCAACGCCTTGTGGACAGACTGGTGCGTCAAGGCTTCAAGCGTGCCGCTGACACTGGTTTCAATCAATGGGCCAGTCAAATCGTCAAAATCAATGCGCGCCACGGTGCGGCTGCGGTCGGGGGTGAGCATGAACCGAAAGCGGTAGCCGCCTTCGACCGGGCAAAACGGCGACACATGAAACACCTTGGCGGCGCGCTGTTCCACGCCATAGTGCGGTGCATCCAGCAAGTAGCAGTGGCGTTCGCCAAAGGTGTTGTTGACCTCGACCAGCACCGCACGCAGGCTGCCATCTTGGCGGTGGCAGTACCAGAAGCTCACTGGCTTGAAGGTGAAACCCAGCACACGCGGGTAGCAGTGCAACCAGACCTCGCCCTGCGCGTCCAAGATGCCTTCGCTTTGCAGCAGCTCATCAAGCCAGGCCAGCGCGCCGCCTTGCGTTGGCTGGCGGCCATCGCCATGGTCCGTGTCATAAAAACTCAAGGGCGCCCATCGGTTGCGCGCCAGGGCGGGCGCAGGTTCGCGCTGCAAGCTGCGCATCGGCAGCATCAGAAAATAGGTCGGGTAGGCAAAGGCGTGGCGCACCGGTTTCAGGCGGGTGTGGCGCACTTCGCCAAAGCCGATCAGCGGCTTGTTGCCGGGTGAGCTTGTGGCTGCGGCGCTCATGGCTGGCCTTTGCCGTCAGGCGGCGTGAATGGCAAGCTGAATGCTATTATAGTAATAGCTGCTTGCGCACGTTTCATAAGGGCTAGAGCCTGATTTTTCATAAATTATCCAGCTTTCAGCAGTTGCGCCACGGCCAGCCCTGATTTCAGGCCATCTTCATGAAAGCCGTAGCCGGTCCAGGCACCGCAAAAATAGCTGTGCTGAAGGCCTTGCAGTCCGGGCACCTGGCGCTGCGCTTCAATGGCGGCCACGTCAAACACCGGGTGCGCATAGTCAAACAGCCCGTGCACCTGGCTGGTGTCGATGTCGCAGACGGGATTAAGCGACACCAGCACCGGTTGCGCAAAGGGCAGCGGTTGCAGGCGGTTCAGCAGGTAGTGCAGGCACACGCGGGCGTTGGTCTGGCTGGCATCCGGGGTGCGGGGGCGCTGGTAGTTCCAGGCGGCCCAGGCGCGCTGGTTCTTGGGCAGCACCGAGGCGTCGGTGTGCAGCACCGCCTGATTTTGCTGGTAACGAATGGCGCCCAAAGCGCCACGCTCCTGCGCAGAGGGCGCAGCCAGCATGGCCAGTGCCTGGTCAGAGTGGCAAGCCAGCACCACTTTGTCAAAGCGTTCGGTTTGATCACGGGACGTGATGCTGACGCCTTGGGCATCACGCGCAATGCGCTGCACCGGGGTGTTCAGCCGCCGGTCGCTTAAGCGCGCCACGATTTTGTCCACGTAATGCCTCGCGCCGCCGTCAACCGTCCACCATTGCGGGCGATTGGTGACCTGAATCAGGCCGTGGTTGTGACAAAAGCGGATCATGGTGGCCACCGGGAACTGCAGCATCTGGTCAGTCGGGCAACTCCAGATGCAACCCAGCATGGGCAGCAAATACCAGTCGCGAAATTCATCAGAGAAACGGTGCTCGGTCAAAAACCGGGCCAGTGGCTGCATCAGCTCAAGCTCAAGGCCTTGGGCCGCAATGCGGGTGGCGAGCTGGTTGAAGCGCAGCACATCACGCAGCATGCGCAAGAAGGGCGGGTTGAGCAGGTTGGCGCGTTGCGCAAACACCGTGTTCAGGGACGAGCCGCTCCACTCCAGCACCTGACCCGGTCGGGAGCCCGGGGCCTGCACAGAAAACGACATGTCTGATTTGGACGTCTTCACGCCCAGTTCTGCAAACAGCTGGATCAACTGCGGGTAGGTGCGCTCGTTGAACACCAGAAACCCGGTGTCAACCCCGTGGGTGACTGACCCGCGCGGGGTGGGCAGGGTGATGTCCACCGTGTGGGTGTGGCCGCCGAAGTAGCTGCCGGCTTCAAACAGGGTGATGTCGGCGTGGCCATGCAGGGCGTGCGCAACTGCCAAACCTGAGATGCCGGAGCCGACGATGGCGATTTTCATGGACTATTTTGATAAATTAAAACGATGACGTATTTTTGTGACTGATTGGTAATTTAACACATCTAATCGTTTTGTGTGCGTTGTGATGAGCTTCGGTCGAACCGATGTGGGTGCGGTGGTGACATCCCCGCCGTGCAGAAAGGGGGGCAACCGCCGCATGGCGAACCACAAGGCCAAGGGCCATCCTGCCCAGCACGGGCGGGCAGGTTTCTACCAGGGGCGGTCTGACGCCGTGCTCTTGGTCAGTGGCAGCAAACGCTCAAGGCTGTGCTTGACCTTGACTTCGCGGTGCGGCACGCTCGCCACAATGCGGAATTCGGCCAGACTGGTGTCGCGCAGCATGGGCTCTCCAGTGGCCATGCCCTGGCGGTTGATCAACACCGCCACTTTGGGCGTGGTGGTGTTGAGCCCGCGTTTGACCACCACTGCCACTTCATTGCTGGTGAGTCGCACAAATGTGCCGGGAGAATAAATGCCCACGGCTTTGATGAGTGCCGCGCCGGCTTCGTCAATTTGCTTGTTTTCGTCGAAATAGCAGGATTGCATGGCGCTGCTGGGGGCATCCGGCGCGCGTGAGGCACGCGGCGCCAAGCGGGCACCAAACATGTCTGCGCGTTGGATCAACCGTGCCAGACGCTTGCCCTCGCTGCGCTGGGCCAGCAGCCCGGGGGTTTGGGCGCGGTGGAACATGACAGCTTCAAGCCACAGGTCATTCGCGACACCCATTTGTTGCAACAGGTCAACCGAGCGCGCTGCGTGCGATTCGATGCGTTTGGTCTGCTCTTGCGTGGGGGGTTCTTTTTGCGTGGCCAGGCGGTCTTGCAACTCTGTCATGCCCAAGTTCATGGTCAGCGCGGCATTGCACAGCGCATTGACCTGGGTTGCAGGCCATTTCAGCACCTCGCGCGCGGCCAGACTGCACATCACGCAGACCAGCATGGCATGGGTGGCGCTGTACTGGCGCACTTCGCTGCCAGACAGCTGGATCAACGCAAACAACGTCCCGTCCGGGTTGCGCAAGGTATGGCGCTCGAGTTCGGCTTGCAAGCGTTGCAGACGTGGCAAAAAGGTCTCGCCGCGGGTGTCACGCAGCATGGCGTGTGTTTGTGATTGCAGGTCAAGCCAGTCGGGCTCGTCACTGACCTCTGCCACCGCGCCTTTCTTCATGTCGTAAGGCGAAACCTGCACCTCGGCAATCTGTCCGAGGGCACGGTCTTGCAGCATCAGGTCATTGATGCGGTTGACGTAGCCCCGTTTGAAGTTCTCTGACTGGTCTGAGTCAATATAAATCTGGCTACGCCGGCCCACCATGGACTCAAGTTCTTGCCGGCTGTTGACCATGAAACCCTGGCTGGCAAGCAGCACACCGCCCACATCGCGTAGCGCGCAGGGCAGCGGCTGGCCGATGAGGATGGCGTCGATGTTGACGGGAACCAGGTTCATAGTGTTTAAGATTATGCCAATTCAGTTGCGGAAATAGCCCGCAGCGAGGCGTGAGCATAAGCGACTCAAGCTGCCTGATAGCATCAAGCACATGCCTGAAGCCCCCTTTATTTCTCCCTTTGACGCCGCTCAAACTGCGTCTGACCTCACCGCCAAGTTGTGTCACCCTCATGATTTGGCGCACCGCCTGGCCGACTTGCCGCGACCGCTGGTGTTCACCAATGGCGTCTTTGACGTGCTGCACCGTGGCCATGTGATGTACCTGGCGCAAGCCCGTGGGTTAGGCGCCAGCCTGGTGGTGGCGCTCAATACCGACGCCTCGGCGCGCCGTTTGGGCAAGGGTCCGGACCGGCCGCTGAACAATGAAATGGACCGCGCCTGTGTCATTGCGGCGCTTGCCAGTAGCAGCCTGGTGACCTGGTTTGACGAAGACACGCCGGTTGAACTGATCGCCCTGGTGCGCCCCGACATCCTGGTCAAGGGCGGTGATTACGACATGGCCCGGCTGCCTGAGACGGCGTTGGTTGAATCCTGGGGCGGGCAAGCGCTGGCGCTGCCGTTTGTGGCGGGTTATTCCACCACGGCGCTGGTGAAGAAAATTAGAAATATAGAAAAAAATAGGCTGTAGCCCTTACGAAGTATTCGTTAGTAGCTATGTAAATAATAGCATTTCATGGCTGCCTCCTTGGCCGTGCCGTCAGCGCAGACGAGTTCGCCGCACGTTGGCTGATGCCACTCGCGTACGGATAGCGCCGGGTACACGAAAAAAAGTCAGGTCCCGCCCGGGACTTCGTTGCGGAACTTGTCGTGGCAGCTCTTGCAGCTCTTTTGCACCGCATCAACGCTTGAGCGTATCGCTGGCATGTCGTTGCTGCCGGAGACTTTCACCAGTTGATCCACGGCAGTCAGGTAACTGTCCTGCGCCAGCTTGAATTCCCCGGCTTTGCTCCAGACCTCGGGTTTGGCGCGGGTCGGCGGGTAATTGCCATCGGCGGTGAAGTAGGCCCAGGGCTGGGTGGAAAGCTCTTGCAACGCTTGCGCATTGGCCATGAAATCGGCCCTGACGTAGTCTTGCCGGTCACGCGCCACCATGCCCAGGGGCTCCAGCGATTTGGTGAATTTTTTAAAGATGGCCTGGCGCTTGCTCACCAGTTGCTGCGGGTGTGTGTCTTTGACACGGTCGCTGCAGGCGCCCAGCAGGGCGGTGGCAGCAATCAGGGTGACCAGGGTGATTTTTTTCATCTGAAAATTAAACGTGAGGTATCAGGAGGAAGGGGTGAAAACAGTGTGCCAAAGTGTCAGGATGGCGTGGCGCTCGATTTGCATGGTCTCCGGCGCCACAAACGTGGGTGCTTCGTTCAACCGGGCTTTGTGCTGCACCTGGCGCATGGCGCGGTACGCGCTGGCCGCCGCGTGGCCGACCCCGTCAGGCAGCAGTTCCAGCGCTTGGGCACGCTCCAGCAGGGCAATGTTGCCTGCATTGGCCAGCAACTCAGGGTGGCTGCCACCGTGTGAGAGCACCAAAAACTGCATCACAAATTCGGCGTCAATCATGCCACCCGGGCTGTGTTTGATGTCAAATCTGCCCGGCTTTTCCGGATGCGCGAGAACCATACGTTCACGCATGGCAGCAATCTCAATGCGCAGGCTGTTGGCATCGCGTGGTGCGGTGATGACAGCCTGGCGCACGGCATCAAAGCGCGCGCGCATGGCGGGGTCACCCAGCACACAGCGTGCGCGCGTCATGGCCTGGTGCTCCCAGGTCCAGGCGGTGTTGGAGCCGCGCTGCTGCTGGTAGTTGGCGTAGGCGTCAAAGCTGGTGATCAGCAGGCCGGCGTTGCCATTGGGCCGCAGCGCAGTGTCAATTTCGTACAGGTCGCCTTCGCCGGTTTTCACCGTGAGCCAGTTGATGAGCTTGCGCACCAAGGCGGCGTAGACCTCGGGGGCGCGTTCGTCGTCGTCGTCAAAGACAAACACGATGTCCAGGTCGCTGCCATAGCCGAGTTCCTTGCCACCGAGCTTGCCGTAAGCAATGATGCCAAACCGGGGTTGCTCGCGGTGTGCTTTTTTCAGCAGTGACCAGCACCAGCGGGTGGTGACGCGCAGCACGGCATCGGCCAGCGCGCTCAGGTCATCCGCCACCTCTTCGACACTGAGCTGGCCTTCCACGTCACGCGCCAGGGTGCGAAACACTTCAGCGTGGTGGGCGCGGCGCAGCAGGTTGAGCAGCGCTTCGTCGTCGTCCTCGCCGGTGCCCTTGAGGGCATTGCGGCGGTGGTCCAGGTCGGCTTCAAACTCTTCCGCGTTGAAGCGCTCAAAAAAGATGTCGGCGCCCGCCAGCTCATCGATCACGCCGGGGTGCATCAGCAGGTAGCGTGCCGGCCAGCGCGCTGCGCCCAGCAGACGCAACAGGCGCTCATGCACATTCGGGCGCTCCAGCAGCAAGGCCAGGTAGCTTTCGCGGCGCAACAGGGGCTCAATCCAATCGACCAGGCGCACGGCCGCTTCTTCGCTGACCTCGCCTTCGTTGACCCATTGCGCGGTGCGCGACAACAAACGCATCAGGCGCACACGGGCCTCGTCGCGCAGGGCCAGGATGCGCGGGTGTTCGCGCCAGGCCTCCAGCCGTTGGCGCAGGGTCTCGCCCAGCTGTGGCAGCAGGTCTTCCATGGCGCTGCTGGCGTTCGCTGGTTTGCCGCCGGGGCAGCCTTTGCATTCGGCCGCCGGACCGCCCAGCAGCTTGTCAAACTCTTGCGCCACCAGTTCGCGATGGGTATCAAGCTGGCTGAGCAGTTGTTGCGATGTCTCATAGCCCATGGTCTGGGCGATCCAGGTGAGGTCGTGGTCTTGCGTCGGCAGCACATGGGTTTGCTGGTCATCCAGGTATTGAATGCGGTGCTCAAGCTGGCGCAAAAACACATAGGCCTGAGCCAGGCCTTCAGCCGCTGGCGCCTGCATCAGCCCGGCGCGCACCAGGCGCGGCAAGGCGTTCAAGGTGGGCCGGGTGCGCAGCTCGGGGAACTGGCCGCCGCGCACCACCTGCAGCAGCTGCACGGTGAACTCGATCTCGCGGATGCCGCCGCGCGAGAGCTTGACGTCATTGGCGCGCTCCGGGTGGCCAGCGCTGCGCCGGGTGGCGTGTTCCCGAATTTGCCGGTGCAGCACGCGCAGCGAATCAAACACGCTGTAGTCCAGGTAGCGCCTGAAGACAAACGGCATCACCACCTTGCGCAGAGCCTGAATGGCGCCACTGCTGACGCTCTCGGTGGGGGCCACAACCCGGCTTTTCAGCCAGGCAAAGCGTTCCCATTCACGCCCTTGCACGTGCAAATACTCTTCCAGCCCGTCAAGTGACACCGCCGCCGGGCCCGAGTTGCCGTTGGGCCGCAGGGCCAGGTCAACCCGAAAGACAAAGCCGTGCTCGGTGGTGTCGCCAACCAGGGCATACACGGCGCGCACCACCTTGCCAAAGTACTCATGGTTGGTGATGCGGCCACGGCCGAGCGCGTTGCCAGCGGTGTCGCCGTCTTCGTCGTAGACGTAAATCAGGTCAATGTCGCTCGACACGTTGAGTTCACGCGCGCCGAGTTTGCCCATGCCCACAATCCATACCTGGGCGCGCTGGCCCAAGGGTGTCATGGGTGCGCCGTGGGTCAGGTCAAGCGCGGCTTGTGCTTCAGTGAGGGCAACGTTCAACGCAAATTCAGCCAGGTCGGTCATGGTCTGGGTGACGTGCGCCAGAGAGAGTTGCGCCTCGCAATCGAGCTGCAGCAAACGCTCGATGACCAGTTGGCGGGTGATGCGCAGTGCGCTGGCGCTGCTTTGACCCTGCGCCCTGAGTTCATCAAAGCTGGCCTTCAGGTGGGTCGGGCCGGGCGTGCCAGAGGGCAGTACGTGCATTTGACCCGCATAGCGGCGGTGGATACGCTGGGCGAATCGGGAATGAAGTGACAAGGGTGGTCGGGTCATAATTCTGCTTGAACAACTACGCTTTGATCAATGTGACGCCCCTCCCCTCCAAACTGCTGAAAACCTGGTCCGGCCTCACCCGCTGGCTGCTGGGTGTGGTGGCGTTGGCTTGGCTGCTGTTGGGGCTGGCTTGGGGTGCGCTTCACTGGTTGATTGTGCCGCGAATCGATGAATTTCGCCCGCAGCTTGAGGCGCAGGCCACGCGGACTCTGGGTGTTCCCGTGCGGGTGGGCGCCATCACCGCCCAATCCAGCGGCTTGATCCCCTCGTTTGAGCTGACCGATGTGGCGCTGCTTGATGCCCAGAACCGGGTCGCATTGAGCCTGCCCAGGGTGCTGGTGGCCATTTCGCCGCGCTCGTTGTGGCGCCTGGGGTTTGAGCAGGTCTACATCGACCAACCCAAGCTGGATATGCGGCGCCTGCCTGATGGGCGCATCACGGTGGCCGGGCTGGACATGAGTGCCTCAGGTGGCACAGATTCCGCGGTGCAAGACTGGTTTTTTTCGCAAATTGAGTTTGTCATTCGTGGCGGGGTGGTGCGCTGGACTGACGAGCAGCGGGGCGCCGAGACCCTTGTGCTGCAAAACGTCGATGCTGTGGCGCGTAATCTGGGCCGGCATCACGATCTGCGTCTGGATGCCACGCCGCCGCAAGCCTGGGGTGAGCGCTTCAGCCTGCGCGGGCGCTTTTTGCAGCCTTTGCTGTCGCGGCAAAACGGGCGCTGGCAAAACTGGGAAGGCCAGATGTATGCGGCATTTGAACGGGTTGACCTGTCTGAGCTGCGTCGATATGTGGATCTGGGCGTCGACTTCAGTCAGGGGCGGGGCGCCTTGCGGGCCTGGGTCGATGTCAGCCAGGGCAGTGTCACGGGGGCCACCGCGGATGTGGCGCTGACAGAAGTGAACGTGACTTTGGGTAAAGATTTGCAGCCGCTGGCGTTGCAGCAGCTGCAGGGGCGGGTTGGTGGGCGTTTGCTGGCGGGGGGCTTTGAGGTGACCACGCAGAACCTGGCGTTTGAGGCGTCAGATGGCCTGCGCTGGCCTGGCAGCAATGTGCAGGTGCTGTTCATGCGAGGCGAGGGCCAGATTCCGGCGCGTGGTGAAGCGCGGGCTGACAAGCTGGATCTGGCTGCGCTGGCACAGGTGGTTCAGCGCATACCGATAGACGCTGCATTGCGCGAGCGCCTGTTGCGTTACGCGCCCAAAGGTGTGGGTGAGCAGTTGGCGCTGAGCTGGCTGGGGACGTTGAATGCGCCACTGAGTTACACCGCCAAAGGAAAATTCAGCCAGCTTGAGCTGGCGGCGGTGGCGCCCACGCCCGGTGTGCGAGGTCTGAGCGTCGATTTCGATCTTGACCAGAAGGCCGGCCGGGCCAGTGTGCGGCTGGATCAGGGTGCTGTGGACCTGCCCGGCTTTTTTCAGGAAAGCTTGGTGGATGTGGCACAGTTGACAGCGCAGGCGCGCTGGCAAATCAAGGGCGAGCGCATCGCCGTTCAGGTCTCGGATGTGAATTTTGTCAACGCGGATGCGCAAGGCCAGGCACAAATCAAATGGGAAACCTCGGACCCCGCCAAGTCGGCCAATCGCAGCCGGTTTCCGGGCGTGATTGACCTGCAGGCCACACTCAGCCGGGCCAACGGCACCCGGGTGCACCGCTATTTGCCGCTGGTGATTGACCAGGCCGCGCGAGACTATGTGAAGGATGCCATCACGGCGGGCACCGCCAGCAATGTGCGCTTTGCCATCAAGGGTGAGGTTTACCAGCTGCCAGAAATCGATCCGCGCCAGGGCAGTTTCAAGATCAGCGCCGATGTGCGTGATGCCGCGCTGGCCTTTGTGCCGCGCACGCTGCAGGGTGCGCAAGAGTTGCCCTGGCCCACCTTGTCCGACCTCAGCGGCGAACTGGTGATTGACCGCATGCAGCTGCAGGTCAAAGACGCCCGCGCCAAATTGGCCGACGCCCCAAATGTTCAAGTCGCCCGGGCCAATGTGACGATTGCCGACCTGAACAAGACCGTGGTGCTGGTCGACGCCGACTTCAAGGGCCCGCTGCCCGACGCCTTGCGGGTGGTCAATGGGTCTCCGATCGGAGGGCTGATCGGGGGCGTGCTGGCGCACTCGGTGACCAGTGGCGGTGCCGACATCAAGCTCAAGCTGGCTCTGCCGATTGCGCAACTGGACAAGTCCACGGTGCAGGGCAGCGTGGTGTTGGCGGGCAATGACGTGCAGATCACGCCAGACAGCCCCAAGCTCTCAAAAGCTCGCGGGGCCATCAACTTTAGCCAGACCGGCTTTAACCTGACGGGCGTGCAGGCGCGCATGCTGGGCGGCGATGCGCGCCTGGAAGGTGGTCTGGTGCTGGCCCCGGGTGGCGACACCACGCGTGCCACGCCCACGGTGATTCGTGCCACAGGCACGGCCAGCGCCGAGGGCTTGCGCCAGTTCAATGAGCTTGGTTTTGTGGCCCGGCTGGCGCGCCAGGCCAGTGGCAGCGCTGCCTACACCGCGACGCTGGGTTTTCGCCGGGGCGTGTCTGAACTGCTGGTGCAGAGCAACCTGCAAGGCATGGCCTTGAATTTGCCGGCGCCACTGCAAAAAAGTGCGGCCACCTCACTGCCGCTGCGTGTGCAGACCGAGCTGTTGAACGGGTCACCCGACGGTGCCGCGCCCACGGCCTCGCTGCGAGACCGCTTAAGTCTGAGTGTGGGGCAGTTGGGCAGCGTGGTGTATGAGCGCGAGGTGTCGGGCGAGGTCCCTCGCGTGTTGCGCGGCAGCATCGGGGTGGGGCTGGACAACCAGGAAACCGTGACGATGCCGGTGCAGGGGGTCAACGCCAACATCAAGCTGCCACAGTTCAGTGTGGATGCATGGCAAGAGGTGTTGTCGCAGGCTGCCGGGGTGCCGCTGGCACCGGGCACTGCGGAGGGTTCGCCTGGCAGCGCCGTCAGCCAGGCCGCCACTTATTTACCCACCACTCTGGCGATACGCACCGATGTCCTGACGTTTGGCGGGCGCCAGTTCAATCAGGTGGTGATTGGCGGTGGCCGTGACGACACCCTGTGGCGGGCCAACCTGAGTGCCACTGAGCTCAATGGCTATCTGGAGTACCGACAGGGCGCAGGTGGCAGCACCGCCAACAGCGCCGGCCGGATCTACGCTCGGCTGGCACGCCTGACGATCGCGCCCTCGGCCGCGTCCGATGTGGAGGCCATTCTGGATGCCCAGCCCGCCAGTATTCCGGCACTTGACATTGTGGTGGAAGATTTTGAGTTGCGCGGCAAGCGTTTTGGCCGCCTTGAGGTCGATGCCATCAACCGCATGGCCATCGGCAGCGGGGCCGTGGCCGGTGTGCGCGAGTGGCGCCTGAACAAGTTCAACCTGAGCGTGCCTGAAGCCACGTTTTCCGCCAGTGGCAACTGGGCGCGTGTGAATGCCCAAAGTGCGACCCCCACTGGGGCCAACCCGGCGGCGTCAGAGCGCAGGCGCACCGTGTTGAATTTCACACTTGACATTGCCGACGGCGGCGCGTTGCTGACGCGTCTGGGCATGAAAGATGTGGTGCGCCGGGCCAGCGGCAAGATGGAGGGGCAGGTGTCCTGGTTGGGATCGCCCCTCAAGCTGGATTACCCGACGCTGGGCGGGGCCTTCACGGTCAATGTCGCCTCAGGCCAGTTCCTCAAGGCGGATCCGGGTATTGCCAAGCTGTTTGGCGTGCTCAGTCTGCAGTCTTTGCCGCGGCGGCTGACGCTGGATTTTCGGGATGTCTTCAGCGACGGTTTTGCCTTTGATTTTTTGCGTGGCGATGTCACGGTAGCGCAGGGCATCGCCCGCACCAACAACCTGCAGATGAAAGGGGTCAATGCGGCCGTGCTGATGGAAGGCCAGGCCGACATTGCCAACGAAACCCAGGATTTGAACGTGGTGGTGGTGCCGGAAATCAACGCTGGCACCGCATCGCTGATTGCCACCGTGATCAACCCCGCCATTGGGTTGGGGACATTTTTGGCGCAAATGATTCTGCGTCGGCCATTGATCGAATCGAACACCCAACAGTTACACGTGACAGGCAGCTGGACCGATCCACAGGTCACCAAAGTCGCCCGAACGCCTGCCCGTACCAAGGAAACAAAACCATGAAAGTTGCCGCCATCCAAATGGTGTCTGGATCGGATGTCCAGGCCAACCTGGACCAAGCCAGGGATTTGCTGCAAACGGCGGCCAGATCAGGTGCCGAACTGGCCGTGTTGCCTGAGTATTTTTGTCTGATGGGGCAGCGCGATGCGGACAAGCTGGCCATTGGCGAGGTGTTTGGCAGCGGCCCGTTGCAGCAATTTTTAGCGGAAAGTGCGCGCAGGCTGGGCCTGTGGCTGGTGGCTGGCACCTTGCCACTGACCCGTCCGGCAACTGGACAAGCGGCAATCGAATTGCCAGATACCGCGCGGGTCAGCAACAGCAGCCTGGTGTTCTCGCCGGACGGTGCTTGTGTGGCCCGCTACGACAAAATCCACCTGTTTCGTTTTGACAACGGCCAGGAGCGCTACGACGAGTCGCTGCTGCTCAACCCTGGCAGCGAGTTGGTGACGTTTGATCTGCCGTCCAAAGATGGTCACACCTGGCGCGTGGGCTTGAGCGTGTGTTACGACTTGCGTTTTCCTGAGCTGTACCGGGCCTACGCCAGCTTGGGCGCCCAACTGATGCTGGTGCCCAGCGCCTTCACCTACACCACGGGTCAAGACCATTGGGAGGTCTTGCTGCGCGCCCGTGCCATTGAAAACCTGGCGTTTGTGGTGGCGGCTGCGCAGGGCGGGCTGCATGACAACCAGCGCCGCACCTGGGGCCACGCCATGTTGGTGGACCCGTGGGGCAAGGTGCTCGCCCAGCAGGCGCAAGCAGCTGGCGTGGTGCTGGCGGATCTGGATTTTGAGACCTTGACCACCTGCCGCAGCCGTTTGCCGGCGTTGCAGCACCGCGTGTTATGAGCGGCTTTTTTAGCTGGCTGCTGCGTGCCGGGTGCCTCGCCATGGTGGCTGCACTGGTGGCGTGCACCAGCGCACCCCACGTGCCCTTGTCTACGCCGATGGATGCGGCCACAGGCACGGCTACGCCGGCTGTGTCTGCGAACACCCCACAGGAGGTGAGCGCCATGCCCAGCTTGCTGCGTGGCAACAGCCGCTGGGTGGCGGTGCCCTGGCGCGAGTTGCCCGGTTTTGAGGGCGATGCCCTGTCTGACGCCTGGAACGCCTGGCTGAAAAGCTGTGAGCGTCCGGGCCCAGTGTTTGCTCCGCTGTGCCCTGAGGTTCGGCGCTTGAGCATTGGCGGCGAGGAGGCGCAGCGTCAATGGCTGCTGTCGCGCTTGCAGCCCTACCGGGTGGAGCCGCTGACGGGTACTGCCGCCGGGTTGCTGACGGCTTACTACGAGCCCGAGTTTGAGGCGCGCCGCGTCCCAAGCGCGGGCTTTGAGGTGCCGCTTTACCAGCTGCCGCCTGGCCTGAATGCGCGCAAACCCTGGTTTAGCCGGCAGGACATGGACACCCTGCCCGAGGCTCAGGCCGCCTTGCGCGGGCGTGAAATTATTTATCTGGCGGACCCGGTCCAAGCCGTGGTGTTGCAGATTCAGGGCTCGGGGCGGGTGCGAGTGACTGAGCCCGACGGTCGCCAGCAATTGGTGCGGCTGGCCTATGCGGGACACAACAGCCATCCGTATCAAAGCATTGGCCGCTGGTTGCTGGACCAGGGTGAACTGCGCGATGCGTCATGGCCCGGCATCAAGGCCTGGATGCTGCAAAACCCGCAGCGTGTGCGCGAGTTGCTGTGGCGCAATCCGCGGGTGGTGTTTTTCAAGGAAGAGTCCCTGGGTGACTTTGACAGCGGTTTTGGACCGCGCGGTGCCCAGGGCGTGCCGCTGACACCGGGCCGCTCCATTGCCGTTGATCCTGAAAGCATTCCTTATGGCACGCCGGTGTGGCTGGCCTCTGAGGGACCGCAGCTTGCACTGCAGCGGCTGGTGCTGGCGCAGGACACGGGCAGCGCCATTCGTGGTGCGGTGCGGGCAGATTATTTTGCCGGTTGGGGCGCTGCTGCAGGTGAATTGGCCGGGCGCATGAAGCAGCCGCTGCGCTTGTGGGTGCTGTGGCCCAAGCCGCTCTGAAGGCGTTACCATAGAACACATCATCCCGAAAATTCAGCTTTAACCGGACCCCCTTCATGAACAAAGCAGGCAGCAAATCCACCATGCGCGACATTGATGAGCGCACCAATCTGGCGGGCAACAGCATGTTTGAGCTTTTGCTGTTTCGTTTGGGCGAGGCGCCAGGCACTGACAAACGCGAGTTGTTCGGCATCAATGTGTTCAAGGTGCGTGAAATTTTGGTCATGCCAGAGGTCACCGCCATGGTCAACTCGCCGCCGTCGGTGATGGGTGTGGCCAACATTCGCGGTCAGATGATCACGGTGATCAACCTGCCGCAACTCGTGGGCACCAACCCGACCAAAGGGCTGGGCATTTTGTTGGTGACCGAGTTTGCCCGCACCACGCAGGCGTTTGCCGTTGAAGAAGTCAATGAAATCGTCCGCCTGGAATGGAAGCAGGTGCTGTCTGCCGAAGGCCGGGGCGGCGGTCTGGTGACCAGCATTGCACGGCTGGACGGCAATGCTGAAAACACCCGGCTGGCGCAGGTGCTCGATGTCGAGCAAATTTTGCGTGATGTGTTCCCGGAGCAGCACCAGGTCGAGATCGAGAGCACCAGCAAGCTGCACATTCCCCCCGGCACAGTGGTGCTGGCGGCCGACGACTCTGCGGTCGCCCGCATGATGATCGAGCAAGGCCTGAAAGCCATGGGTGTGCCGTTCATCATGACCAAGTCGGGCCAGGAAGCCTGGGACCGCCTCAAGGCGATGGCTTCCGAGGCTGAGGCGCATGGGCAAACCATCAAGGACAAGGTGGCTTTGGTCCTGACCGACCTGGAGATGCCCGAGATGGACGGCTTTACCCTGACGCGCAACATCAAACAGGATGCCCGCTACAGCGGTATTCCGGTGGTGATCCACTCCTCGTTGACGGGCACCACCAACGAAGACCATGTGAAGAAAGTCGGTGCGGACGCCTACGTGGCCAAGTTCGTGGCGGAAGAACTGGCCGAGACCCTTCGCAAGGTGCTGACGCGCTAGCAACGGTATTTATTGCTATATTTAAAGTAGCTGCTAGTGCTTGTTTAATAAGGGCTAGAGCTCTAAAAAGCTTAAAATTTACGCCATCCAGTGTCGCAAGATTGGATGGCGTTTTCGCAGGCCTTTGTCTTGTTTGTGCCGAGGTGTTCACCCGACCCATGACGTCATCAACCGGAGTTGCCCATGAATGCAGCCTTGCCCAAGCAGGCCCAGGTGGCCCAATCATCAGTCAGCCTTGACGACAAATACACCCAGACGACCGGTCGCGCGTTCATGAGTGGGGTGCAAGCGCTGGTGCGACTGCCGATGCTGCAGCGTCAACGTGACACTTTGGCTGGCCTGAACACTGCGGGTTTCATCAGTGGTTACCGGGGCTCACCGTTGGGTGGCTACGACCAGGCGCTGGTGGCGGCGCGCAGCCACTTGGACGCGCAGCACATTGTGTTCCAGCCCGGCGTCAACGAAGAATTGGCGGCCACGGCCGTCTGGGGCACGCAGCAGCTTGATTTGTACCCGCAGAGCAAAAAATACGATGGTGTGTTTGGCATCTGGTATGGCAAAGGGCCAGGCGTGGACCGCAGTTCTGACGTGTTCAAGCACGCCAACATGGCGGGCACCGCCAGGCACGGTGGCGTGGTGGCGGTGGCGGGGGATGACCACGTCAGCAAAAGCTCAACTGCCGCGCACCAGAGCGACCACATCTTTAAGGCCTGCGGCCTGCCGGTGTTTTTTCCGTCGGATGTGCAGGGCATTTTGGACATGGGTCTGCACGCCATCGCGTTAAGCCGTTTTTCAGGCGTGTGGGCCGGCATGAAGACCATTCAGGAGGTGGTCGAGTCCAGCAGCTCGGTTGATGTCAGCACACAGCGCGTCAAGATCGTGTTGCCTGAAGATTTCCAGATGCCGCCAGATGGTCTGCACATCCGCTGGCCCGACCCGGCGCTGGTGCAGGAAGCCCGGCTGATGGACTACAAGTGGTACGCCGCTGCCGCCTACGTGCGGGCCAACAAGCTCAATCACAACGTCATCGCCACAGACCAGGACCGCTTTGGCATCATCGCCAGCGGCAAGGCCTTCAACGACACGCGCCAGGCGCTGCATGACTTGGGGCTTGACGCGTCCGCTTGCAAGCAACTGGGCATCCGCCTGCACAAGGTCAACGTGGTCTGGCCGCTCGAAGCCAGCATCACCCGAGACTTTGCGCTGGGTCTGCAGGAAATTCTGGTGGTGGAAGAAAAGCGCCAGGTCATTGAATACCAGTTGAAAGAAGAGCTCTACAACTGGCGTGCCGATGTGCGCCCCACGGTGGTCGGCAAGTTTGACGCGTCAGGTGACGAGGGCGGCGGAGAGTGGAGCCGCCCGAATCCGATTGACAACTGGCTGCTGCGCGCCAAGGCTGACCTGAACCCGGCATTGGTCGCCAGGGCGATTGCCCAACGGCTGAAAAAGCTGGGCGTGCCAGACGACGTGGCGGCGCGTATGGATACCCATCTGGCGTTGCTTGACGCCAAGGCGCGTGGCGCGCTCGAACTCAAAACTGACACCGGTGAGCGCACCCCCTGGTTTTGCAGCGGTTGCCCGCACAACACCAGCACCCGTGTGCCCGAGGGTTCGCGTGCGCTGGCCGGCATTGGCTGCCATTTCATGACGGTCTGGATGGACCGCGCCACCAGCACCTTCAGCCAGATGGGCGGCGAGGGCGTGGCCTGGGTTGGGCAGCAGCCGTTCACCACCGACACCCATGTGTTTGCCAACCTGGGCGATGGCACTTACTTTCACAGCGGCTTGCTGGCCATCCGGCAAAGCATTGCCGCCGGGGTCAACATCACTTACAAAGTGCTTTACAACGACGCCGTGGCCATGACCGGTGGCCAGCGCGTGGGCGAGCGCCCAGAAGGCCACAGTGTGCTGCAAATCATGGCCAGCCTGGTGGCTGAGGGTGTGGCCAAGTTGGTGATCGTGACCGATCAACCCGAGAAATATGCCGGGGTGACGCTGTCGCCTGGTGTGACGGTGCAGCACCGTGACGCGCTGGACCGCATTCAGCGCGAATTCCGTGCGCTCAAAGGCACCACCGCCATCATCTATGACCAGATGTGCGCGACCGAAAAACGCCGCAAACGCAAGCGCGGCACCTTGACCGAGCCCGACGAGCGGGTGGTGATCAATGAACTGGTGTGCGAAGGTTGTGGTGACTGCGGCGAGCAGTCCAACTGCCTGAGCATCGAGCCGCTGGAGACCGAATTCGGTCGCAAACGCGCCATCAACCAGAGCAGCTGCAACAAGGACTTCAGCTGCGTCAAGGGTTTTTGCCCGAGTTTTGTCACCGTCAAAGGTGGCCAACTCATGAAGCCAAAAAAAGACCAACAAGGCAGTCTGAATGCCTTGCCAGATTTGCCAGAACCGGTGTTGCCAGCCACGGATGCGGCCTGGGGCATCGTCGTCGGCGGGGTGGGTGGCACCGGGGTCATCACCATTGGCCAGTTGTTGGGTATGGCCGCGCATCTGGACGGCAAGGGCGTGGTCACCCAAGACGCCGGTGGCCTGGCGCAAAAGGGTGGCGCCACCTGGAGCTTTATCCAGATCGCCAACTCAGCCGATGCCATTTACACCAGCAAAGTCGACACTGCCCACGCCGATCTGGTGCTGGGTTGTGATGCCATCGTGGCCGCCAGCAAAGCCACACTGGCCGTCATGCAGCCGGGGCGCACCTTTGTGGCGCTCAACAGCCACGCCACGCCTACCGCCGCTTTTGTGCACAACCCGCAGTGGCAGTTTCCCGAGGCAGGGTGCGAAGCTGCGATTTCGGCCACCGTCGGTGCAGCGGCGATGGGTGTGTTTGACGCCGAGCAGTTGGCCATTCATACCCTGGGCGACGCAATCTATACCAACCCGCTGTTGCTTGGCTACGCCTGGCAAAAGGGCCGCGTGCCGGTCTCCCATGCCGCGATGCTGCGCGCCATGGAACTCAACGGCGTCCAGGTGGCGAACAACCAGGCCGCGTTTGAATGGGGCCGCCATTGCGCCCATGACCTGTCTGCGGTACTGGCGCTGTTCCAGACCCGGCAAGTGATTGAGTTTGTCAAAAAACCATCGGTGGCAGAAGACGTGGTGCGGCGGGTGGCGTTTTTGACAGCCTATCAAAATAGCGCCTACGCGCAAACCTACCGGTTGTGGGTTGAGCGGGTGCAGCAGGTCGATGCATTGTGGGGTAAAACCGCCCTGAGTGAGGCAGTGGCACGCAACCTGTTCAAGCTGATGGCCTATAAAGACGAATACGAGGTGGCGCGTCTGTATGCCGACGGCAGTTTTGTCGACAAAATCAGCCGGCAATTTGAGGGTGACTACCAACTGCACTTTCATCTGGCGCCGCCGCTGTGGGCCAAAACCAATGACAAAGGTGAGCTGGTCAAGCAGCGCTTTGGCCCATGGATGATGGTCGCCTTCAAAGGGCTGGCGCGCCTGAAAGGCTTGCGCGGCACCTGGCTGGATGTGTTTGGCCGCTCGGATGAGCGGCTTCAGGAGCGCGCCTGGATTGAGCGCTATCAGGCCATGCTACAAGAGGTATGTGAGATTTTGGCCTCTGGCCCCCGTGAAATAAGCGCGGAGTGCTATAAAAAAACAACTGAATTGGCAGCTATTCCGCAAGACATCCGTGGCTTTGGCCATGTCAAAGCACGCCACTCAATGGCAGCCATGGAAAAATGGCAAGGTCTTTTGACGTGCTTTAGGGGCAGCACCACGCCATAACCTGGTGTAAAAAACGCCCGCATACAATGGCAAGTTGCCTGATTTTTGTGCGAATGCGCACATCGCTTGGGTGGTTTGCCCTTTTTTATTGATTTAATTCTTTGGAGTTTGCTGTGTTTATTTCTTCTGCCATTGCCCAAACCGCCCCCGCTGCTGCCGCTGGCGGTGACATGCAGTCGTCCCTGATGGGCATGTTGCCTCTGGTGCTGATGTTTGTGGTGCTGTATTTCGTGATGATCCGCCCGCAAATGAAAAAAGCCAAAGAGCACAAGGTTATGGTCGAGTCTTTGGCCAAGGGTGATGAGGTGGCTACCGCGGGTGGCATTCTGGGAAAAGTCACCAAATTGGGCGACATCTTCATCAGCATTGAGGTGGCGAATGGCGTCGAAGTTCAGTTGCAACGCAGTGCGGTGGTGCAAGTTTTGCCCAAAGGCAGCATCAAGTAAGTGACCGCAGCGCTGGCCTAGGCCAGTTCCGCGCATGCTATTTTTCGAAGTTTGAAGTCAGAAGGGCGATCATGAATCGTTACCCGGTTTGGAAGTACGTGGTCATCTTGATTGCGTTGGTGGTGGGTTTTGTCTATGCCCTGCCAAATTTCTTTGGTGAGTCGCCTGCGGTGCAGGTGTCCGCGGCCAAACCGTTGGTCAAGGTTGACACAGCTACGCTGTCGCAGGTCGAGGCGGCACTGACCACGGCAGGTATTGCCGCTGAGCTGATCACGTTGGAGGGCGCGTCGATCAAAGTCCGGCTGGCCAACACCGACGCCCAACTCAAGGCCAAGGACGCGATTCAAAAGGCGTTGGTGCCTGACGCCACCAACCCGGGGTACGTGGTTGCCCTGAATTTGCTGTCGCGCTCACCGGCCTGGTTGTCTGGCTTGCACGCGTCACCCATGTACCTGGGGCTGGATCTGCGCGGTGGCGTGCACTTCATGCTGCAAGTGGACATGCAGGCGGCGTTGACCAAACGCGCCGAGTCGCTCTCAGGCGACGTGCGCACCAGCCTGCGCGAGAAAAACATTCGGCACAGCGGCATCAGCCGCAACGCGCAAACCATTGAGGTGCGCTTTCGCGATGCAGCCACGCTGGCGTCCGCCCAGGCGGTGTTCCAGGACCAGTTTGCTGATTTGCAAACGATAGAAGCCGCTGACGGGGCAGAGTTCAAGCTCACCGCGTCCATCAAGCCAGAGGCAGCCCGGCGTATCCAGGACCAGGCCCTCAAGCAAAACATCACCACCTTGCACAACCGGATCAATGAACTTGGCGTGGCTGAGCCGGTGATTCAGCAGCAAGGCCTGGACCGCATCGTGGTCCAGTTGCCGGGCGTGCAGGACACCGCCAAAGCCAAAGACATTCTGGGCCGCACTGCCACGCTGGAAGTGCGCATGGTCGATGAAAGTACCGAAGCACGTGCCGCAGAGAGTGGCAGCGGCGTGGTGCCGTTTGGCTCGGAGCGCTACCTTGAGCGCAACGGCCAAGCGGTGATCGTCAAGAAGCAGGTCATCCTGACCGGCGAGAACCTGACCGATGCGCAGCCCGGCTTTGACAGCCAGACACAAGAGCCGACCGTCAACCTGAATCTGGATGCGAAGGGCACCCGCATCTTCCGCGACATCACCCGTGAAAATGTCGGTAAACGCATGGCCATTTTGCTGTTTGAAAAAGGCCGTGGCGAAGTCGTCACCGCGCCGGTGATCCGCTCCGAGATCGGTGGCGGACGGGTGCAAATCTCGGGTCGCATGACCACCATGGAAGCCAACGACACGGCCTTGCTGTTGCGTGCGGGTTCGCTGGCCGCGCCGATGGAAATCATCGAGGAAACCACCATTGGCCCGAGCCTGGGCGCCGAGAACATTGCCAAGGGCTTCAACAGCGTGACCTGGGGTTTTGTGGCGGTGGCCATCTTCATGTGCGCTTATTACATGCTGTTTGGTGTGTTTTCAAGCATTTCGTTGGCATTCAACCTGCTGTTGCTGGTGGCGGTGCTGTCTATGCTGCAAGCCACCCTGACGTTGCCGGGCATGGCGGCCATGGCGCTGGTGCTGGGGATGGCGATTGATTCCAACGTGCTGATCAACGAGCGCATTCGCGAAGAATTGCGCGGCGGGGCCTCGCCGCAGGCCGCCATTCATACTGGGTACGACCGTGCCTGGGCCACTATTTTTGACTCCAACATCACCACCATGATTGCAGGTCTGGCGCTGCTGGCCTTTGGTTCTGGCCCAGTGCGTGGGTTTGCGGTGGTGCACGTGCTGGGCATCATGACCAGCATGTTCTCGGGCGTGTTCTTCTCGCGTGGCCTGGTTAATTTGTGGTACGGCCGCAAAAACCGCCTGAAGTCCGTGTCCATCGGCACCATTTGGCGCCCTGACACCGGCACCGCCCTCAAGGCCAGCGAATAAAACCTTGCGGGACAGACAAGCGCTGCGCACGGCGAGCCAGCTCTGCCCCCAACTGATTAGGATAGACCATGGAATTTTTTAGAATCAAACGCGACATTCCGTTCATGCGGCATGCGCTCATTTTTAACCTGGTGTCGCTTGCCACTTTTCTGGCCGCGGTGTTCTTCCTGTTCTCGCGTGGTTTGCACTTGTCGGTGGAGTTCACCGGCGGCACCTTGCTGGAGGTCACGTATTCGCAGCCGGCTGACCTGGGCGTGGTGCGCAATACCGTGGCAAAGCTTGGGTTTGTCGATGTGCAGGTGCAAAACTTTGGCACCGCACGTGATGTGTTGATTCGGCTGCCGGCCCAGAAAGGCGTCAGCTCGGCCCAGCAAAGCACCCAGGTGATGGCAGCTTTGAAAGCGGTGGAGCCTTCAGCCACCATGCGACGCACCGAATTTGTCGGGCCCCAGGTGGGTGACGAACTTGCCGCAGACGGCATGAAGGCGCTGGCTTTTGTGGTGATCGGCATCATGATTTATCTGGCGGTGCGCTTCGAGTGGAAGTTTGCCGTGGCGGCCATCATTGCCAACTTGCATGATGTGATCATCATTCTGGGCTTTTTTGCCTACTTTCAATGGGAGTTTTCCCTCCCGGTGCTGGCCGCCGTGCTGGCGGTGTTGGGCTACTCGGTGAATGAGTCGGTGGTGATTTTTGACCGGATTCGTGAAAACTTCCGCCGATATCGCAAAATGACCACGGTGGAAATCATCAACAATGCCATCACGTCAACCATCAGCCGTACCATCATCACCCACGGGTCGACGCAAATGATGGTGCTGTCGATGCTGTTGTTCGGTGGCGCCACACTGCATTACTTTGCACTGGCGCTCACCATTGGTATTTTGTTTGGCATTTATTCCTCGGTGTTCGTGGCGGCGGCCATTGCCATGTGGCTGGGCATTGCGCGCGAAGACCTGGTCAAGGGCGGCGTGGCCAAAAAAGACTTGGACCCGAATGACCCTAATGCAGGAGCAACGGTCTAAAATTTTCGTTTATGGTCACATCGATTCCACCTCGGGCTGGGTCTGCACTGGCGTTCAGGGTTCGCAAGGAACTGCTGGCGCGAGCCAGCGTCGCCATGACGTCGCTGCTGAATGTGGTCCGGGAACGGCTGCTTGCTGTGATGGACGAGGCTGCCCCGTCACGCGAGAAGCAACTTCGGCGTGATGCATGGATGGCCTACCAGAAGCAAAACAATCGCTGGCTTGACGGGGTGCTGAAGGCTTGGCAAAACGCCTTGATGGCACCGCCCGTGGCGCGACCATCTGCTTTGTCGCTGGCGGGCGGGTTCGAGTTGATCGGGACCGAGGTCGTAGAGAACAAAATCGTCGCTTCGCGTATGGCCTTGGGCCTGATGGAAATTGCAGCCACCGAAGTCAACGACCTGCGCACACGGCTCAAGGCGATCAACGCCGGACGCGAGCTGACCTCGCATGACATCGTTCACCCTGAAACCCTGTTTTTGTCAGTGGTGGCGCAGTGGACTGAGTCCGGCATGCCAAGAGAGGCCTGGCCTTTGGTTAACGATGTGGTGCAGCGGCACCTGTTCGAGCCTTTGAAAGCCGCCTATGCGGAAGGTAATGCGCTGTTGGTCCAGCAAGGTGTTTTGCCGGTTATCGAGTTCAATACAAACGTCACGCCGTCAGGTTTTTCGCCATCAAATTTCGACAGGGCGTCTGCCGATTCAGGTGCGGGTGCTTCCCCACATGGGTCGGCAAGGCCCGCGGCACGAGGCTACCCGCAAAACAATGGCCAGTCCATGCGCGGTGGTTCTGCGCAAGGTCCGGGCAGTCATGGTCTCGCCGCGGGTTTGAGCGCCTACTGGCGTGGTTCGCGTGCGCAAGGCTTGATTGACCAGATCGGTCGCCTGCTGGTCGGTACGGCACCGTCCTCAGCGGGGGCGCCTTTGTCAGGTGGTGCACCTTCCGCAGGTCACGCACCTGGCATGTACGGCGCACCGATGGCCAGTGGGGCAATGGATGGCGTCCCCATGGGGGGCGCGTTTGGGATCCAGCCAGGTGGGCCGTCTGCACCTTTGATGACCGCGCTGGCCCAGTTGCCCATGCTGGGTGACGCCTATTACAGCAACCAGCCAGGGGCTGTCTACCAAGTGGCCGCACCCATGCTGGTTCAGCGCGTGGCGGAGCAAATGCGTCAGCAATCCGCGGAAGTCAAAAGCAAGGCAGGTACCGACGCAGAGAAAGCCATCGTCGAGCTGGTCGCGCTGATGTTCCAATCGATTTTGGAAGAAGATCGCATTCCGACCGGCATTCGCGTCTGGTTTGCCCGTTTGCAGATGCCGGTGTTGCGCATGGCGCTGGCGGAGCCCGACTTTTTCACCAAGCTGGACCACCCGACCCGTCAGTTGATTGACCACATGGGTTCGTGCGTGTTGGGCTTTGATGCCAGTGGCATCAGCAGTGCCGCCCTTGAAGTTGAGGTCAAGCGGATCGTTCAGGTGATTGAGCAGTACCCTGAAACCGGCGTGCGGGTTTACCAACGGGTCTATGAAGAATTCCAGCTGTTTCTGAAAAAGCACCTGACGCAAAAACCAACCACGCAAAAGGTGGTGGGTGTGGCCGAGCGGGTCGAGCAAAAAGAAACGCTCACCATTCAGTACACCATTGAGCTGCGCAACCAGATCAAAGACATGCCGGTGCGCGATGAGATTCGCGAGTTTTTATACAAGGTCTGGGCTGAGGTGCTGGCGGTGTCGGCTGTGCGGCAAGGGCCGCAGCATGAAGAAACCTTGCTACTCAAGAAGACGGCCTCTGACCTGATTTGGGCCGCCAGCGCCAAGCCAAACCGCGCCGACCGGGCCCGCGTGATTTCTGACTTGCCAGATCTTTTGCAATGCCTGCGCAGCGGGCTGACGCTCTTGAACGTGGCGCAGCCGGTCCAGGAAGCGCACATCAAGGCCATCAGCGCGATTCTGGTCGAGGCGTTCATGTCCAAGACGCAGGCCATTGCAGACGATCAGATTCAGGCCTTGGCGGCGCGTTTGGCCCATCTGGAAGATTACGTCACTGACGACGGCACCGAAGAGTTGCCGCTCGACGCCGACAGCATCGAGGAGTTGCTGGGCATCGACGCCTCTGGGCTGGAGGTGATCACCCAAGGTGGCGGTACCGCCACCCCGATCATGCTGGAGTGGGCGCGTGACCTTGATTTGGGGGTCTGGTTTGTGCTGAACTTCAACGGCCAGGAGGCACAGGTGCAGTACGTGTGGCGCAGCCCGCTTGGGCATCTGCATTTGTTTGCCTCAAATCTGGGGCGCAGTTATCTGATCCAGACGGTTCGCGTGGCGGCTTATTTGCAGACCGGACTGCTTGAGCCGCAAGAGCGCGAGTCACTCACACTGCGCGCCACCCGCAATGCGCTTGGCAAAATCGAGGCCAATCCAGAACGGTTATTGGCCTGAATATTTGCCGGTGCCTTAAGGTAATCAGTGACCTGTGCGCTCTGCGCGGTTGTCACACAGTTCGTCAAGCACCAAGGCGTCGGGTTCTTCGCCCAGGCTCCAAAACACCATAAGCACGATCAGTTTGAGGTCATCCACCGAGAGGTTGTTGGCCGGTGTGGCCATCGCGCGATCCATCACCAACTCCAACCGCTGCCAGGGCAGCACCCCGGCCGACACCAGAAACATCATCAGCCCCCAACCCGAGCAACCCAGGCGCGCTTGTTCAGCAGGCGTAAAAACACGCAGGGCATCCGCGACGGTATGGAGTGCTGTGTTGGCGCTGTCAACCAGCGGCTGTGTGTGACCGGACGGTGTGCCGGCAGGCCTTGAGGGCTGGCAGCGGGTGGCGTTTTTGAGGTCTTCCAGCCAGATCAAGGCGTCCTGAATCTCATCGTCTTCAAACCCCACAGCGTTGAGTTTGCGCTGCAAGGCAGGCCGTTCCGGGCAGGCATCGCCGTACCAGTAGTTTTCATACACGAAGGCAAGAACTTCAAACATGCACCCACTGTACCGTCAAGTGCGTCGGTCAATCGGGCAAATTGGACGGCTAATCCGACCTGTGCGACCCAACTCGCAGACCGGGTGGCTGGCGTGACGGCGTGCTCAAGGCTGCGCCAGGCGTTGAAACAAGCCGCCGGGTAGCCGCGCCACCTTGCCATCCAACTCAAGACCCATCAGTTGGGCTTGCAGTTCTGCGGTCGCCAGGCCGCAACGCGCCTGCAAGGCATCAAGCCCCACCGGGTCAAAACCAAGTGCGGTGAGCAGCAGCGCATGGGGATCAAAAAGACCGGCAGTGCGCGCTGAGTCAGTGGTGTCCGCGACCGATGTGGCCGCACTCTGCGTCGTCAAGGGCCATTTGAGCTCTTCCAGAATATCTTGCGCGGACTCCACCAGTTTGGCCCCTTGTTTGATCAGTGCGTGGCAGCCGCGTGACTGCGCCGCGTGGATTGAGCCGGGGATGGCAAACACATCTTTGCCTTGCTCGGAGGTCAGCCGCGCTGTGATGAGCGAGCCAGATTTGAGCGCCGCCTCCACCACCAGCGTGCCGTTGGAAAGCCCTGCGATCAGCCGGTTGCGCTTGGGAAAATTGGCGGTCAGTGGCGGTGTGCCCAGCGGGTATTCACTCACCAGCAAGCCTTGGGCCGCAATGCGGTGCGCCAGGCTGCGGTGCGCCTTGGGGTAGACGCGGTCCAGCCCGGTACCGACCACAGCCACCGTGGCCCCGGCGCCGCTTGTGCCTGACGCACCCTCCAAAGCGCCTTCATGGGCGGCACCGTCAACACCCAGCGCCAGGCCACTGACCACTGTCAGCCCAGCTTGCGCCATGGCCTTGGAAAACAGCCGGGCGTTGGCCGCGCCTTGAGGCGTCGGGTTGCGGCTGCCCACCACGGCCAAGCTCAGGAGCGGGTCAATGGCGTCTTTGTTTGCTATATTAAAAATAGCTGCTTGCGCTTTATCAGTAAGGGCTACAGGGTCATTTTGTTTAAATTGTCCGGTGCCCAGCAGGTACAGCATCAGGGGTGGGTCATCCAGGCTAAGCAGCGCCTGCGGGTAGCCGCAGTCACCCAGCGCGACGATCTGGTGCCGGATGCCACCGGATTCATCTTGCTGCAGCCAGGCCCAGGTGGTGGCCAGCAGGGTTTCCAGTTCTGCCGGCGTGCTGCGCAAGGCTTGCGCCAGCGTGTTGCTGACCACTTGTGAGAGCGCGCTGACGGGCTGCTCAAAAATACTCTGGGGCAGGCCAAATGCCGCTAACAGCTTGCGTGCTGCGCCGTTGCCCACACCTGGGCTCAAGGTCAGGCGCAGCCAGGCGGCCAGTTCGTCGCGTTCCACGTGGGCAGCAGGTGAGTTGGGGGTGACGCAGACGTCAGTTGGGGTTGACCAGGTGGTCGCCCACCTTGACGCCGCTGGTGATGTCGAGCACCAGCGCGTAAGACAGCTTCTCGAAGGTGCGAAACACCATCAGCAGGCCGTTGCGCTCGTCGGGCAGTTTGATTTGGGGCAACGCGGTGTCGGTTTTGTCGACCAGGCGGGCGCCGGCCTTCATGATGGCCAGCACATGGCCACTTTCCATGCCGTCGCGCGTGCCGCGGTTGATGACCACCACCTGATTTTGGGCGGCGTTGGCAACGGCGCTGCCATACACCGACACGATGCGTGCGTCGACCGGGATTTGCGGCGCGTGCGGCACATAGTTTTGCAGTTCACGCGGCGGCTCGGGCAGCAGGCGGTCGCCAACGCGCATCTCTTCCTTGGCATCGGTGATATCGATCGTGGCTGGAATGATCTCGGTGCGGCTCTTGCCCTCGGCGTCATTGCTGCTTTGGGTGGTTTCGCTGCGCGCCAGCAGGGCCTTGCCCACATATTGGGCTTCATAACCCAGCACCTCGCCTGTCAACGGATCTTTCAGGGGCGTCGCGTTGCGAAACACCCGGTAGGCCTTTTGTGTCTGCTTGGGGTCATCGATCAAGCCGGTGCCTGTAGCGCTGCGGGCATAGGCACGGTCACCGCGTGTCAGCAACACCCGGCTGTCTTGTGCTGCCACGATGCGCGGTGAGGTGCTCAAGCCCAACTCGTCCACGATCACGGGTTCGGCCAGAAAAGGCTCGATCAGGTGGCTCTTGAGCGTGGGCAGGGCGTTCGCGGCCAGACTCTCGATGCGGGTTCGGGGCGACAGCCGCACGGTGGGCAGGTCGTTGCCCGTGCCGGCCCGCATGCGAAGCCGTGCCCGGCCATCGCTGGTGTCGAGAAACAGGGTTTGCCCTGGGTAAATCAGGTGCGGATTTTTGATGTCAGCCAGGTTCATGCCCCAGAGTTCGGGCCAGCGCCAGGCATTTTTCAGAAACAGGCCGGAAATATCCCACAGCGTGTCGCCAGATTTCACGGTGTAGCTTTGCGGCGCGTTGGGTCGGAGATCGCTCAGCGCCACCCCGCTTTGAGCAACCTGGGCGGCAGTGGCGCGCTGTTGGGCTGTGATGGGGTAGGTCTGTGCCATCACTGGGGGCGCCAGCAAGTTGCAAGCCATGGCCACCCCCGTGAGCCTTAATGAAACTTTGGTCAAAGTGAGTTTTGCCATGATGAAGTGCATCCTGTTAGATCGCGTGAGATTTTGCGCCCAAGTCCTTGTCCCGAACAACGATTGTCACCCGATCGCCGGACGTATTGGCGCAAAAATAGCGAAAATACCACCTTCTTTGAAGCGACACCATGGCCCTACTTCCAATTCTTTGCTATCCCGACCCCAAGCTGCACACGGTGGCCAAGCCTGTGAAAGCGGTTGACACGCGCATCCAGACGCTGATCGCCGACATGTTTGACACCATGTATGAGGCCAAAGGCATTGGCCTGGCCGCCACCCAAGTGGATGTGCATGAACGTCTGATTGTGATTGACACCTCTGAGGGGCGCGATGTGCCTTTGGTGCTGATCAACCCCAAAACTCTCTGGACCAGTCCCGAGATGCATTTAAACGAAGAGGGCTGCCTGTCGGTGCCTGGTATCTATGACGGCGTGCAGCGCCATGACCTGGTCAAGGTGGAAGCGCTGGACGGCGACGGCAAGCTGCGTCTGATCGAGGCCGATGGCCTGCTGTCGGTGTGCATCCAGCATGAGATGGACCACCTGATGGGCAAGGTGTTTGTCGAGTATTTGTCACCCTTGAAGCGCAACCGCATCAAAACCAAAATGGTTAAGGCCCAGCGCGAGGCCCGCGATTGAAGCTCATTTTTGCCGGCACGCCCGAGTTTGCGGCGCAAGCGTTGGCACAACTGCACGCGGCCGGGCACGAGGTCGTGCTGGTGCTGAGCCAGCCAGACCGCCCGGCGGGGCGTGGCATGAAACTGCACGCCTCGCCGGTCAAGCAATTTGCGCTCGACCACCACATGGCGGTGGCGCAGCCGCGCAGCCTGCGCCTGGACGGCAAGTACCCCGATGATGCGCAGGCCGGCGCCCAAGCCATTGCGGCCGCCCAGGCCGACGCCATGGTGGTGGCGGCTTACGGTCTGATCTTGCCGCAATGGGTGCTGGATGCGCCGCGTTTGGGTTGCTTCAACATCCATGCCTCCTTGTTGCCACGCTGGCGCGGTGCTGCCCCGATTCACCGCGCCATTGAGGCTGGTGATGCCCAAACCGGCGTCACCATCATGCAAATGGATGCGGGGCTTGACACCGGCGACATGCTGCTGATCGAGGCGCTGCCTATTTTGCCCTCTGACACCACGGGTTTGCTGCATGACCGCCTGGCTGATCTGGGTGGCCGGCTGATGGTGCAAGCGCTTGAACAGGCCGCGCACGGCAACCTGCAACCGGTGCACCAACCACTTGAGGGCATCACTTACGCGCACAAGATTGACAAGGCCGAGGCGGCCATTGACTGGGCTCAGTCGGGGCAGGCGATTGCCAGAAAAGTGCGTGCGCTCAACCCGAATCCGGGTGCCAGCACCACCTTGAACGGCGAGACGCTCAAAATTTGGGCTGCAGAGCTGGGTGATGGGGTACCTGCCCCGTCGCAAATTTTTGGGCAAATGGTATCTCTATCCCCCGTAAGTATTGCGGTAGAAGCTATGAATTCCATAGTAAATATCACCGAACTGCAGCGCCCGGGGGGCAAGCGACTGCCAGTCGCGGCGTTCCTGCGCGGCAACCCTCTGCAAGTCGGACAGGTTTTGGGCTGATGCGCCAGCTGCATGCCAGTGTCAGGCGCTGGTGGCGGCACCCGGCGTTTGGCCGTGGCGTCCGTGAAATGGCCTCGGTGTCGCCCGGGCTCGCGGCCTGGGGCTTGATGACGGGTGTGGCCATGGTCAAGTCGGGCATGAGCCCATTTGAGGCGGTGGCCATGAGTTTGCTGGTGTTTGCCGGCAGTTCGCAACTGGCTGCCATGCCCTTGATCGCGGTGGGTGCGCCGGTGTGGGTGATTTTGTCGACCAGTTTTTGCGTGAACTTGCGTTTTGTCGTGTTCAGTGCCCACATGCGGCCTTACTTGATGCATCTCCCGCTGCGTTGGCGCCTGATCCATGGCTACCTCACGGCCGATTTGAGTTACGTGCTGTTCACCCGGCACTATCACCACCCGCCCGACACCGAGGAGGTGCGGCATGAACAACTGGCCTATTTGAGTGGCGGTAGCCTGTTCAACTGGCTGAGTTGGCAAAGTGCCAGTTTGCTGGGCATTGCGCTGGCCAACGTGATCCCGACCCACTGGGGTCTGGGTTTTGCCGGCATATTGGCATTGCTCGGCGTGGGCTGCTCACTGGCATCCAGCCATTTGCGCCGCGTATCAGCCGGGGTGGCGGGCATGGCGGCGGTGGTGGCGTATGCCTTGCCGCTCAAACTGAACATTGTGGTGGCCATTGCGAGCGCCGTGGCCTTGTGCCTGATCATTGAAGAAACCCTGCCCAAAACACCCAGGGCGCCCGCATGACCGGCCCCAGCTTGAATGGCACTGACCTCTGGACGCTGGCGGTGATCGTCGGTTTGGCCCTGGTCACTGTGGTGACACGTTGCTTCTTTTTCATGAGCAGCAAACCCTGGCACCTGCCGCACTGGGCACAACGCGGCTTGCAATATGCACCGATTGCGGCTCTGGCGGCGGTGGTGGCACCTGAGGTCTTCATGACGCAGGGTCACCTCATTGCCACCTGGCATGACGCACGCATTTACGCCGCGTTGGCGGGTGCCACCTATTTTTTCTGGCGCAAAGGTCAGGGTCAGGCCGTGCTTGGCACGATTGTGTCGGGCATGGCGGTGTACTTGCCGCTGCACTTGGGACTAGGCTGGTAACGGCGGCTGAGCCGGACAAGCTGAACATGGGGGTGAACTGAGTTTCACCTGCGCGTGAAAAGCAGCCCTAAAATAAATTTTTATCATCTTGCAATACACCCATGAGCCCTGACCACTTTTTCGACCTGGATGTGCCGCGTGGTGTGTCCATGATGGGTTCGGAGGTTTCTTTGCGCAAGATTCTGAAAACGGTGCAAGACAGCATGGCTGGCAACTTGACCGAGATCGCGCAAGCGTTGGCAAAAGACGACGTGGCCAGCGTCAATCGTTTGCTGCACGCCATCAAGGGCTATGTGCCTATATTCGCGTCTGATGCACTGGTTGCGCAGGTCACCGAGCTTGAAATGATCAGTAAAACAGAACCTGCCGTCACGGTGGCACCGTTGTATGCTGAGCTGGCGCCACGACTGGATGGCTTGCTTGATGAAATCCGAAGCTTTCTGGCACAAAGTTAAATTTACAGCGTTGACTTTTGGCCTTTAAAAAATGCTGCTAAGCTGACCGTCAAAAATTAGCCATTGGAAAATTTAAGACCGTCTGGGCCTACCCTTTAATTGATTCAATCCATGATGAATTTCTACCTCGCACGAATTCTGGTGGTCGATGACGACGAAGTCATGCGCATCTTTGTGGTCAACAGCTTGCGCCGGCTGGGCTTGCAGCAGATTGAGATTGCCTCTGATGGTGGCACGGCGCTGCAAGCCATGGTGGCATTCAAGCCGGATCTGGTGTTGACCGATATTCATATGCAGCCCATGGACGGACTGGCGTTTGTGCGGCAGCTTCGCTCGCACGCCAATCCATTGGTCAAAAATATGAAAGTTATTTTCATGAGTGCTGATGCCAGCATTGCCACGCTTGAGCATGCCATGCCGCTGAGTACTTACGGCTACATTGTCAAGCCGCCGAATCTGGATACGCTGAAGGCAAAAATTGAACAGGCGCTCAAGTAGCTGCCTGCAGGTCCAACGTTTTATTTGCATAGGCTACTCATGAACCTTTTGTCACCCGCCATTGCCTTGTTGAAACCCCTCTCCGGGCGGATGCGTTTTTGGATTTTGCCGATGCCGCTGGTGTTGGTGCTGCTGTCTGTCTTGGCCATGCGCCTGTTCGGTCTCAACGTGCTGAGTATCAGTGGCACCGGGGTGCTCTGGATGGCAGCGCTCGCCTTGCTGGTGTGGTTTTATTTGCAGTTGGCGTTTTTCCGTATCACCGAAGGGGAGCGTGACCGCACCGAAGGCGTGATGCGCGCTGCGGCCCTGGGGGATTTAACCGGCAAGTCGTTTGACGGCACCCGAACTCTGGGAGACTTTGGCCTGCACATGGAGTCCATGATCATGCACATGTCCAGCATGGTGGCCAACATTCGCACCGCCGCCGTGATGCTGGGCGACACCGGCAAAAAACTGGTGGACGACACCCGCTCGCTGGCTGAGCGTGCTGCGGCGCAAGGCCAGAATTTGCAGCAAACCTCGCTGCATGTCAAACACGTCAGTGAAACCGTGGCGCGCAACGCGTCTGCTGCACAAGAAGTCAGCACGATGACGGCCAATCTGCACAAAGAGGCCGACAACGCCGGCAAAATGATGCATGGCGCCATGCAAAGCATGGGCCCGCTGGAGGTGACCTCCAAACGCATGTCGGAAATCATTGGTGTGATTGATGGCATTGCCTTCCAGACCAACCTGCTGGCGCTTAACGCCGCAGTAGAAGCCGCCCGTGCTGGCGAGCAGGGCCGGGGTTTTGCCGTGGTGGCCGCTGAAGTGCGCAACCTGGCCAAGCGCAGCCAGGGCGCAGCGGCCGAAATTCGCGGCCTGATTGCCGAGTCGTCGACCCGGGTCGGCGAAACCGTGGGCAGCATCAAGCAGATCAATGACACCATGGAGAGCCTGATCTCCGGCATTGGCGAGATCGCCATGAACGTCAATGTGATGGCTGAGGGCAGTGCGTCGCAAAGCGCGGCGCTTGAAGAGGTGGTGCATGCGGTGGGCGACCTGGATGTGCTCACGCAAGAAAACGCCGAACTGGTGGACCGCGCCAGTTTCAATTCAGACCGCATGATTGCCCAGGCCTCCACGCTGGAAATTTCGGTCGGCGACATTCAACTGCGCCAGGGCACGGCTGACCAGGCGCGTCAAATGGTGTTCGATGCCATGACGCACATTCGCTCTGCTGGACTCAATCAGGCGATGCAGGACTTCCATGACAAGCAAGGGCACTTCATTGACCGCGACCTGTACGTGTTCATCTTTGACCGGGCGGGCTATTACCAGGTGCACGGGGCCATGCCCGAGAAAGACGGTACAGCCTTGCACGCCATTGCCGGGCTTGACGCCGACAAATTGGTGGCCGACGCATGGGACGTGTGTGAACAGGAGCAGGGTGGTTGGGTCAACTACACCATCACCAACCCGGTGACGCGCGAGGTTCAGGCCAAGACCTCGTATGTGATGCCGCTGGACGACAACCGGTTAATTGGTTGCGGTTGCTATTTGAACGCCCAGTGGCTTGACCTGTAGCAGCGAAACACCCGGCAGATATTGTTTACTTTCTTGCCGGACGACACTGGAGCCGGGTTCCTCGTGCCGCATGGCGCGGGCCATTCGGCAGTTTGATTCACGCGCTTGAACCGCGATTGTTCACATCAAAATTAAGGTAAGCATCATGTTGTTGACTCAAGACCAGGAAATGATCCGCGACGCGATGCGTGATTTTGCGCAAGCCGAACTTTGGCCGCATGCCGCCAAGTGGGACAAAGACCACACCTTTCCCAAAGAAGTCCACAAAGGCTTGGCTGCACTGGGCGCCTACGGCATTTGCGTGCCAGAAGACCAGGGCGGTGCCGGGCTGGACTACCTGACGCTGGCGCTCGTGTTGGAAGAAATTGCCGCCGGTGACGGTGGCACCAGCACGGTGATCAGTGTCACCAACTGTCCGGTCAACGCCATTCTGATGAAGTTTGGCAACGCCGCGCAAAAGAAGCAGTGGCTGGAGCCGCTGGCGCAAGGCGAGATGCTGGGCGCGTTCTGCCTGACCGAGCCGCATGTCGGCAGCGATGCCTCAGGCCTGCGCACCACGGCAGTTAAAGACGGTGACGCCTACGTCATCAATGGCGTCAAACAGTTCATTACCAGCGGCAAAAACGGTGACGTGGCCGTCGTCATTGCCGTCACCGACAAAGGCGCAGGTAAAAAAGGCATGAGCGCCTTTCTGGTGCCCACCAAGACACCCGGCTACACCGTGGCGCGACTGGAAGACAAGCTGGGCCAGCACTCCAGCGACACCGCGCAGATCAATTTCGACAATTGCCGCATTCCTGCCGAGAACCTGATTGGCATCGAGGGTCAAGGCTACGGCATTGCCCTGGGTGGGTTGGAGGGCGGGCGCATCGGCATTGCCGCGCAAAGCGTGGGTATGGCGCGTAGCGCGTTTGAGGTCGCACTGGCCTATGCCAAAGACCGCCAGAGCTTTGGCACCGCCATCTTCAACCACCAGGCGGTGGGGTTCAGGCTGGCCGAGTGTGCGACCCAACTGGAAGCCGCGCGGCAACTTATCTGGCATGCGGCGTCTTTGCGAGATGCTGGCAAGCCGTGTCTGAAAGAAGCTGCGATGGCCAAGCTGTTTGCCAGCGAAATGGCGGAAAAAGTTTGCAGCGTAGCCATCCAGACACTGGGTGGCTACGGCGTGGTGACCGATTTTCCGGTCGAGCGCATTTACCGTGACGTGCGCGTGTGCCAGATTTACGAAGGCACGAGTGACGTGCAGAAGATCATCATCCAGCGTGCGTTGGGGTGAGCTTTCCGTTTTTCAACTTGACTTGCAAATAGTCATCAATACACCGTGTGAAGCAGTGCTTGGGTGACCGAGTTTGGGCGCGTGGTCTAGTTGCTGGGCTCGAGGTTGACTTCGGCCGCGTAGCCCTGGTTTTCTGCCAGACCCCTGATCAGGTCGGTGGCGGCCAACATGGCTTCGGTCTCGCCACCTTTCACCGTGATCTGGTCTGAGTCTGGCATGGGTGCGCCGGCAGACATCTGCACCATGCTGGCGTTGCCCTCGCCACGCACCGAGCCGAAGTCTGCAATAAGAAAGTATTTGCGGTAGCCCGTGGCGCCATCGTCGAGCTCGCGGGTCAGTGTGAGTGTGGCTGTGATCATGGAGGCATGTTCCTGATAAGCGTTGGGTTTCTGAGGATACCGCAGCTATGATTCAGCCACTAAAAGGCCTTGTTTATGCGAATCATCATTTTGGGAGCCGGACGCGTCGGCGAGAGCGTGGCTGAGAGCCTGGCTTCCGAGCATAACGACATCACCCTGATTGACCCCGACCCGGAGTTGCTGCGCGATCTGGAAGACCGTCTTGACCTGCGTGGTGTGCCTGGCAACGGCATTCAGCCATCGGTGTTGCGGCGTGCCGGCGCGGAAGATGCCGACCTGTTTGTGGCCTGCGCGGCGTTGGACGAGACCAACCTGACCGCCTGCAAAGTGGCGCATGACGTGTTTGGCATTCAAGTCACTGTGGCGCGCTTGCGCTCACCCGAATTTGTCGAGGGCGGTGAGCTGCTGGGTAAAACCGGCTTTGGGGTCAGCCATGTGATCTGCCCGGAAGAGTCGGTGATGCACTACATCCACCAGCTCATCGACTACCCTGAGGCCTTGCAGGTGCTGGAGTTTTCACGCGGGCGTGCCCACCTGATTGCGGTGCGTGCCGCGCAGGGCAGCGCGTTGGTGAACCACACCATCCGCGAGTTTCGCGACTTGTTTCCCTGGGCCGAGATGCGGGTGGTGGCGGTTTACCGCCAGGACGCCGAGCTGCCCATTGCCGCGGACACCCGCGTGCTGCCGGGCGACGAGGTGTTTGTCCTGGCCGACAAGGACAAGATTCGTGACGTGCTGCGCGCCATTCACAACAACGACAAACCCGTGCGCCGCGTGATGATTGCCGGTGGTGGCAAGGTGGGCCTGCGCCTGGCCCGCAGCCTGGTCGGGCAGTGTGAGGTGAAACTGATTGAGCGCGACCGCAAGCGCTGCAAGTACCTGGCTGGTGAATTGCCTGCCGACATGCTGGTGCTTGAAGGCGACGCGGCTGATGAAAAGCTGCTGGTGGAAGAGGGTGTGAACCAGATGGACTTGTTCATCTCGCTGACCAATGACGATGAGGACAACATCCTCTCAGCCATGCTGGCCAAGCGGCTGGGGGCCACGCGGGTGATTGCGCTGATCAACCGGCGCATCTATGCCGAGATGATGCAGGGCAGCACCATTGACATCGCCATTTCGCCAGCGCAAACCGTGATTGGCGAACTGCTGGTGCATGTGCGCCGGGGTGCCCTGGCGGCCGTGCACAGCTTGCGCCGGGGCGAGGCCGAGGCGCTGGAGGGTGTGGCGCGCGGTGACGCCAAGTCGTCGCAATTGGTGGGTCGGCGCGTGGACCAGATCAAGCTGCCAGACGGCGCGCGTTTTGGCGTGGTGGTGCGTGGCGAAGGACGCAACGCCAGCGTGCTGATGCCACACCACAACCTGATGATCCAGGCGGGCGACCATATCGTGATTTTCATTCCCAACAAACGGCTGCTGAAAGCGGTGGAAAAGCTGTTTCAAGTCAGCGCCCATTTTTTCTGAAAGCACGCATGTCCAGCCTTGCCCCAGTTTTGAATATTCTGGCCCGCATCATGGTGGGCTACTCGTTTTTGTTTTTGGTGCCCATGGGCTGGGCCTGGTCGCATGACGGGGCGGCGCATGTCGATGTCTGGTTGCACGGCATGGCCCTGACGGCGGGTGTCGGGTTGGTCCTGTGGTTGGCCACCTCGCGCTATCACCGCGAACTGCTGCCGCGCGATGGCTTTTTGCTGGTCAATCTGGTGTGGACGGTGTTGCCGGCTTTTTCAGCCGTGCCGCTGATGCTGGCCATTGACGGCTTGAGCTGGACCGACGCTTATTTTGAAGCCATGAGCGGCCTGACCGCCACCGGGGCCACGGCCTTGTCAGGCCTGGATGCGTTACCGGTGTCGGTGAATATATGGCGCTGCTTTTTGCAGCTGATAGGCGGCCTGGGCGTGATGCTGCTGGTGGTGGCGGTGCTGCCACTGCTGGGTTTGGGCGGCGTTCAGCTTTACAAGGCGGAGACCCCCGGCCCCATGAAAGACGCGCGCCTGACGCCACGCATTGCCGAGACCGCGCGCGGCTTGTGGAGCGTGTATTTTGTGTTCTCGGTGGCCTGCATGCTGGCCTATCACTATGCGGGAATGAGCTGGGCCGATGCCTTCATGCACATGTGCAGCACCATGGGACTGGGTGGGTTTTCGTCGCACGATGCCAGTTTTGGCTACTGGAATTCGCGCGACCTGGAGCTGGTGGCAATGGTTTTCATGGCGCTCTCGGGCATCAGCTTTGCGCGCTATTTCATTGTCTGGCGCATGCGCGCCGTCGGGTCTTTGCTGGGTGATGCGGAAGTGCGCGCGTATGTGGCGACGTTGTGCGTGTCGGCCATCGGGCTGGCCGCTGTGCTGCTGTTTCATGGCACCTTTGCCCAGCCCCTGGACGCTTTGCGCATGGCTGCATTTCATGTGGTGTCGCTGGCCACCACCACGGGTTATGCCTCGGCTGACTATGCCATGTGGCCGGTGTTTGCACCGGTCTGGCTGATGTTTTTAGGCACCTTTGTGTCGTGTGCGGGGTCAACTGGCGGTGGCATCAAGATGGTGCGTATGGTGTTGCTCATCAAGCAGTCGCGCCGCGAACTGGTGCGCGCCATTCATCCGCGTGTAGTGAACCCGGTCACCATGGGGCGCGCCACCATTCCCGCCACCGTGATTGCGGCGGTGATGGCGTTCATGCTGATTTATGGCGCCAGCATCATCGGACTGACCATGCTGATGCTGCTCTCGGGGCTGGACGTCATCACCGCGTTTTCAGCGGTGGTGGCCACGGTGAACAACATCGGCCCGGGCCTGGGGCTGGTTGGGCCTGCCAGCAATTTTGGCGTATTGACCGATTTTCAGACCTGGATTTGCACCGTGGGCATGTTGTTGGGGCGCCTGGAGTTGCTGGCGGTGATGGTGCTGCTTGTGCCGCAGTTCTGGCGCAAGTGACGGCGGCAAGCGGCAGGACAATCAATTTTTACAAGGAGACATCGCATGGCAATTACCAAAGGGATCAACGTGCTGGTGGCCGAGGCCATGGCCCAGGTCAAGACCTATTCTGTGGACACTGTCAAGGCGCGCATGGCTGACCCCCACATGCAAATCGTCGATATTCGCGACGTGCGTGAGTTGGAGCGTGAAGGCACGGTGCCCGGCTGCTTCAACGCGCCACGTGGCATGCTGGAGTTTTGGGTCGACCCCGCGTCGCCGTACTTTAAGACGATTTTTGGTGATGAGTCCAAAGAGTTCGTGCTGTTTTGTGGCGCGGGCTGGCGCAGCGCGCTGGCGGCCAAGACGCTGCAAGACATGGGCATGACCAACGTGGCGCACATTGACGGCGGCTTCACCGACTGGGCCAAACAGGGCGCGCCGGTGGAGACCTACGAGGCGCACAAGGCGCACCGCCACGCCAAGGGTTAGTGTCACCTTCTGCATCTCGCTGAATCCCTGAAGGGTTCACGAGGCGCTTACGGCGCTTGCTGAAAAATTTACAACAAATTGACCTCTATACCTTATAAAGTAAGCGCATATAGCTATGAAATTCGAAGCAATTTTGTTTGACTGTGATGGCGTGCTGATGGACAGCGAACCGATGACGAACCAGGTGCTGCGCGACATGTTGGCGCAAAGCGGCTGGGACATGAGCTTGTCTGCGTGCATGGCGTACTTTGTTGGCAAAACCGTGCGCCAGGAGCGCGAAGTGATCGAGGCGCGCACTGGCCAGCCCTTGACCGAGGCCTGGCTGCAAGACTTTTACCAGCGGCGCAACGCTGCACTGATGGCTGGCCTGGAGGCCATCGCGGGCGCTTATGCCGCCGTGCAGGCTGCCCACACCCTGGCACAAGGGCGCATTGCCTGCGCTTCGGGGGCCGACCGTTTCAAGGTGGAAATGGTGTTGAGCAAAGTCGGGCTGATGGGTTTTTTTGAAGGTCGCGTGTTCAGCGGCCATGAGATGCCGCGCTCCAAGCCCGCGCCGGACGTCTACCTGGCCGCCGCCCGGCACCTGAACGCACCGGGCCACGACTGTCTGGTGATTGAAGACTCGGCCATCGGTGTTACCGCCGGTGTAGCCGCCGGGGCCACGGTGTGGGCCTATTGCCCGCAGCCAGAAGCCGGGGCTGCCTTGCTGCGGGC
>JBBQZG010000008.1:0-43516 GCA_038207945.1 Burkholderiales bacterium | reverse complement strand
GCCACTGCGAGGGTAAAAACTCAAACGCCTCAACCGGCTTGAATTGCATGTACTGCCGAGCTTCCCGCCAATTCGGGCTGCAATTTCAACCGCTCCACCCCGCTGTAACAAAGAAAACGCTTGTTGGTGGCCCGGCCAATGGCGCACAGCCCCAGACGCTGCGCCACATCCAGCCCCATCTGCGTGATGCCGCTGCGCGACACCACAATGGGCACACCCATTTGTGCGGATTTGATCACCATCTCACTGGTCAGGCGGCCTGTGGTGTAAAACACTTTGTCGGCTCCAGTCGTGTCTTCACCCAGATTCATCCACATCCACCCGGCTATGGTGTCAATGGCATTGTGGCGGCCTACATCTTCCACAAACACCAACATCTCAGCGCCGCGAAACAATGCGCAGCCATGCACGGAGCCAGAAGATTTATAGGTGGTTTCCTGCAAACGAATGGCATTCACAATGCCGTACAGCTCAGATTGGCGCAATGTGGCCGCTGGCAGTTGAATACTGTCAACCTCAGCCATCAAGTCGCCAAACACGCTGCCCTGCCCGCAACCGGTGGTCACCACCCGCTTGGACGTGCGCGCTTCAATGTCCGAGATGCCCTGACGGGTCTTCACGGCGGCGGCACCCACCTCCCAATCGACGGTGATGGACTCGACTTCCGCAACCGAGGCAACCAGACGTTGGTTGCGTAAAAAACCCAACACCAACAGCTCGGGGTGCGCACCCAGCGTCATCAGTGTCACCAGTTCACGTTTATCAACATAAACAGTCAACGCGCGCTCGGCGGGAATGGACACCGTGTCGGTCTCGCCAAACTCGTTGACCACCAACACGTCGCGCACCAGCGGCGCGCGCGCTTGGGTAAAACGCGGCAGCAAGGTCAGGATTTATTCGCTGCGGCTGGCGCCGATGCGGCCGGCGCAGTTGCAGCCGCTGGTGCTACACCAGATGCAGCACCAGCGGGTACTACCAGGGCTGGGGTGTAAACAAATGGCCCTGGGTCAACACACGCACCTGGCGCAGCCCGCGCCGCAGACGCCCCATTTGCAGGTGCCGCAGCCACTTTAGGAACTGGCGACATTTTGTAATGGGCAGCCACCTTGTCTTGCGCCTGGCACAGCTTGAAGCCATCCACCTTGCCCGCCCATGCGGCCTTGGCAGCCGCCTCAGCCGCCTTGGCTTTGGCCTCGTCTGAGGGTGCAGGCAACTTTGCCGATGCCACTGAACTCATCACCGCCATGACGGCTGCAGCACACAGGGTTTTCATCATCTTGTTCATTAGAGTGTCTCCAACGGTCTCAAACTTGAACCGGGTTGCCCGCAGGGGCAGAAGGTGCGGGTGCTGAACCACGTTGCGCAGGGATCTTGCCCGCCTTGACATCGTTGTACCAAAGCTCATGGTGCTCTTTGGCCCACCCCTCGGTCACATAGCCGGTTTTCATACCTTCAAGTGCACCCCGCGTACCGATCGTGCCCATGTAGATGTGGCCGATCAAAATCGCGGCAATCCAGAATGCCATGGCAGAGTGCACCATGCTGGCAATTTGCATGTCACTGCGCAACAGGCCCAACCCGGGCACCAGCAGGTCCAGCACCAAGCCGGAGATCACCACCAACAGGCCAGGAATGGTGACCGCCCACCAAAACACACCCTTTTCAGCCGCGTTGAAACGGCCCGAGGGCACTTGCTTGTCGCCCAGCATGCCTCCCAGCTTTTTTAGCCAGTTCAAATCTGCCGCATTCGCAATGTTGTCTTTGACAAAAATGCCAATCACTATCAACAAGGACACGGCAAACAGCGGCCCAATGAAGTTGTGAACGTTTTTAAGCGCGTAAGTGAGCCAGCCAAACAAGGTGGTGCCGATGATCGGCAGCAAAAAGAATTTGCCAAACGCCATCGTCAGCCCAGATACGGCCAAAGCAACAAAGGCGAATGCATTGGCCCAATGGGCAGCCCGCTCAAATGGTGTGAACCGCTCGATTTTCTTGCTGTTGGCAGGGTAGTCGTGCCCTAGCGGCCCTTTGGTGAAGAACATGATGGCCAGTGCCAGAATCGTGATGAGCACTAACGCACCACCATAGGGGATGAGCCAGTTGTTGCGAGTTTGCCGCCAGGCTTCCCCCGCATTGGTCAGGCGTGAACCTGGGTACTGTACAAACGGCTGGATCAGCACGCCCGCTTCGGGGGCCTGTGTCACCGGCAAGCTGCTGAAGCCGGTCACACCAGAACCCACTTGGCGCCACATCGGGGCGTTATTTCCCGGTTGCACCTCGGCCCTCTGGCCATTGGTTTGTGTGGCATAGCCGGGTTCTTCACTGGCCTCGGGCCAGACATCCATGATGTTCTGACCCTGGATTCCCGGCATGGCCGGCACCACAGTGGTGGTCGTTGTCGCGGCAGGTACAGTGGCACCTGCAGGCGCAGATGCGGTTTGCCCCGCCGCCGAGCCGGCACCCAGTGCCAACGCACAGCTCAATATCAAGGCGTTCTTCATGCGATGCCTCCTGCTCAATTCATGCGGGTGTAGTCATTTTGACCATACTGGCTCCTGGCCTTCAGCTGAGATTCCCAACTGGTTTTGTCGCCCTGCTTCCAATCTCCTACAACAAAGGCTTTATTCGTGCCGGTGTAGGCCGAACTGTCTTGCTTGTTGGTTTCAAGCGTTTGTGGTTTCTCTCCACAAGCCGCTAAACCTGCAACCAAAATCACAGAATAAATGACGCGCTTCATGACTTGGCACCTTCTGGTGCGGCCACGCCGGGCTTGCCAGCTTGTTTGGACCCATACGCCGTGCCCCAACCCCAAACCTCGGCCCCTTTGCCACGACGCAGCACGCGGTTACGGAAGATGTCGGCCACCACATCGCCGTCGCCGGCAATCAACGCCTTTGTCGAACACATTTCAGCGCAGGCGGGCAGTTTGCCTTCCGCCAAGCGGTTGCGGCCATATTTTTCAAACTCTGCCTGGCTGCCATTGGCTTCTGGGCCGCCAGCGCAGAAGGTGCATTTGTCCATCTTGCCGCGCACACCAAATGTGCCCTGCGACGGGAACTGCGGCGCGCCAAAAGGGCAAGCATACGAGCAGTAGCCACAGCCGATGCACACATCTTTGTCATGCAGCACCACACCTTCGTCGGTTCGATAAAAACAATTCACAGGACATACTGCCATGCAAGGTGCGTCGCTGCAGTGCATGCAGGCCACCGAGATCGACTTTTCCCCCGGCACACCATCATTGAGCGTGACCACGCGGCGACGGTTCACACCCCAGGGCACTTCATGCTCGTTTTTGCAAGCTGTCACGCAACCGTTGCACTCAATACAACGCTCTGCATCACAGACAAATTTCATACGTGCCATGTTGTTCTCCTTATGCTTTTTCCACGTTGCACACCGTGGTTTTGGTTTCTTGCATCATGGTCACACTGTCATAACCATAGGTGGTGGCGGTATTGATCGCCTCACCACGCACGATGGGTGCGGCACCGGCCGGGTAATAAGCCAGCATGTCGGCACCTTGCCAGCGCCCCGAGAAGTGGAACGGCATGAACACCGTGTCCGGGCCGACACGTTCTGTCACCTGGGCCTGCACATTGAGTCGCGCCCCCGTGGGAGTGGATACCCAGGCACGCTCACCATTGCGAATGCCCTTATCAGCCGCCACCTTGGGGTTGATCTCAATGAACATTTCCTGCTGCAATTCGGCCAGCCAGGGGTTCGATCGGGTTTCCTCGCCACCACCTTCATACTCCGTCAATCGCCCTGAGGTCATGATGAAGGGGAACTTCTCGTGCACCCTGTCGGCTACAGCCTTGTCCTGCACCGTCTTGTACAAGGTAGGCAAACGCCAGAAGGCTTTTTTGTCATCGTGCGTGGGGTATTTGGCCACCAGGTCGGGGCGAATGCCGTACAGCGGCTCGCGGTGTTTGGGGATGGCATCAGGAAAGTTCCACACCACGGCACGCGCCTTGGCGTTGCCAAACACATGGCAACCATGTACCTTGAGCACGACGCGCTGAATACCACCAGAGAGGTCGGTCTTCCAGTTCTTGCCTTCGGCAGCATTTTGCTCAGCCTCGGTCAAGTCAGCCCACCAGCCCAGCTTTTTGAGCAACACATGATCGAACTCGGGGTAACCCGTGGTGATGTCCGCACCCAGTGAGTGCGAACCATCTTCAGCCAGCAAATTGACACCGTCCTTCTCAACACCGAAGTTGGCCCGGAAATTACCGCCACCATCCATCACATGTTTGGAGGTGTCGTACAGGTTGGGTGAGCCCGGGTGCTTGAGCTCGGGTGTCCCGTAACAAGGCCATGGCAAGCCAAAGTAATCCCCCGTGAAGTCATAGCCAGTTTCTTTGTCTTTGCCGCCCTTGGCACGCAAGGTCTTCACATCAAACAAGTGCATGTTGCGCATGTGCGCTTTCAGACGCTCCGGGCTCTGGCCGGTGTAGCCAATGGTCCAGGTGGATTTGTTGATCTCACGCAGGATGTCCTCAGGAACGGGTTCGTCCATGCCATTGACCTTTTGCATTTTGTAATTTACAGACAGCTCTTTGCCGAAGCCCAGCTTGTCGGCAAACTGCTGCATGATCATGTGGTCTGAGCGGCTTTCCCACAATGGCTCAATGACTTTCTCACGCCACTGGATGGAGCGATTGGACGCCGTCACCGAACCACTGGTCTCGAACTGGGTGGCGGCTGGCAGGAGGTACACCGCACGGTTCGGATTCAGGTCTTCGGGCTTGCCGGGCATGGCTGCCATCGCAGCGGTGGCAGACGGATACGGATCCACAACCACCAGCAGATCGAGCTTGTCCATGGCACGTTTCATTTCCAGACCACGGGTTTGCGAGTTGGGCGAATGGCCCCAATAGAACACACCGCGCAGGTTGCTGTCCTGATCGATCAACTCATTTTTCTCAAGCACACCGTCAATCCAGCGCGACACGGTGATGCCCGGCTTGCTCATCATGGCAGGCGCTGCAAACTGCTTTTTAATCCACTCAAAGTCCACACCCCAGACCTTGGCGAAATGTTTCCAGGAGCCTTCAACAATGCCGTAGTAACCAGGCAATGAATCCGGGTTGGGACCCACATCAGTAGCCCCTTGCACGTTGTCGTGGCCGCGAAAAATATTAGTGCCGCCGCCACTCTTACCCACATTGCCCAGGGCCAATTGCAAGATGCACGAGGCGCGTACCATGGCATTGCCAATCGTGTGCTGGGTCTGGCCCATGCACCACACCAGCGTGCTGGGGCGGTTCTCAGCCATCATGCGGGCCACGCGCAGCACTTGCTCCTCTTTGACGCCACACACATCTTCAACCTTGTCCGGAGTCCAGTTGGCAATGACCTCGGCCCTGACCTGCTCCATGCCGTAGACGCGGTCATTGATGTACTGTTTGTCTTCCCAGCCGTTCTGGAACACGTGGTACAGAACGCCGAAGACAAAGGCAATGTCAGAGCCGGAGCGGATGCGCACAAATTCATCGGCCTTGGCAGCCGTGCGAGTGAAGCGCGGGTCCACCACAATCATCTTGCAACCGTTTTCCTTGGCATGCAGCATGTGCAACATGCTCACCGGGTGTGCCTCGGCCGCATTGGAGCCAATGTACAACGCACACTTGCTGTTTTGCATGTCGTTATACGAGTTGGTCATGGCGCCATAACCCCAGGTGTTGGCGACACCAGCCACCGTGGTCGAGTGGCAGATACGGGCTTGGTGGTCGCAGTTGTTGGTGCCCCAGAAGCTCACAAATTTGCGCAACAGATAGGCTTGCTCGTTGTTGTGCTTGCTTGATCCCACATAGTAAATACTGTCCGGGCCGCTGGCTTTTTTAAGCTCCAGCATTTTGGCTGTGATCTCATTCAAGGCCACGTCCCAACTGATTCGCTGGTACTTGCCGTTAACCAACTTCATGGGGTAGCGCAGACGGAACTCACCGTGGCCGTGTTCGCGCAAGGCAGCCCCTTTGGCGCAATGTGCACCCAGGTTAATGGGTGAATCAAACACCGGCTCCTGACGGACCCAGACACCATTTTCAACCACCGCATCCACCGCACACCCCACCGAGCAGTGGGTACAGATGGTGCGTTTGATCTCGATCTTGCCATCACCCACAGCCACGTTACCGGTGGCTGCACCGGCTTTCTTGACCAAAGTGAGCTGCGAGGCTGCCAGCCCAACCCCAACACCCAAACCAGAACGGCGCAAAAACGCGCGACGGTCCATGGTGGGCAGTGCCTGGCTCAGGCCGCGGCGCAGGCTATGAACGAATGGCGTGCGAGCAACCGCACCTGAGGCACCAGATTTCTTGGTTAACAACATGGAAGTCTCCGAAATACAGGGGGTAGGAACGATCAGACCAGCGCCGTCTTGTAATACTGCTTGACGTGGTCACTGAGAGCGTAACCACCACCTCTTTCAGGCTTGGCCCGAGGCTCCGCAGCGGCGGCTTGCGGCACTGCCTGCATCGACGGCATGACGTTGACCGCAGCGGCGAGCGCGCCGGCTGTGCCGGCACCTGCAAATAAGGTGCGACGCGACAATTTGGAAGGGGATGAAGGCATGAAGAGTCTCCTCAGGTGAAATACTTATGAACCCAGCGACATAGCTCTCGTCGTTTGAATTTAACCATAAGCAAGTGCCCGGGCAAGCGGGCAAACCCAGGGCGTTTCTCTTTTGACGCGGGATAGCCTGCTGGGCGCCATTTGGCCACCAGTCTTACCCCATTTACGCCGCGCATCTCAAGCAGTATTCATGCCACGCATCCACACCAGCTTGCGACTGATCGCGTCGACAACGCTGTCGGGTGATGCGCCGACGATATTCCACGAGCGTTGTCGCCACCTACGCCAAACTGTCATGCAATTTACGACAAATTGTCGCGTCGCCAGGGAATTTGACAGTGCGCGAGTCTGAATTCATTGCCAGCCCATACCCTTGCAGTCGTCTGAGAAATATTTTTACCCGACTGATTTTGTCGGGTCTATCGATAGAATTTCTGTTCAATATGTCCAACATCAACACCTTCAGCACGTCAGATCCCGGTCCTTCGAAAACGCTGGAGGGCTGGCCCGATTGGTCCATATTGATCGTCGACGACGAGCCCGGCATGCGAAATTTTTTGGTCAAAACGCTGGTGCCCCGTTGCCACACCGTGCACGCCGCAGGCACTGCCGAAGAAGGTGCACAGTTCTTGCTGAAACAACATGTCGACCTGATCATTCTGGACATTTCTTTGCCGGGGCAAAATGGCCTGGCATGGCTGCAGTCGCTGCGCGCACACGGCTTTCGTGGCTGTGTCATCTTGATCACTGCGTTTGCCGACCTGGAAACCGCCATTGAAGCCCTGCGCGCGGGTGCGTCAGACTTTATTTTGAAGCCCTTTCGGGTGCCACAAATCCTCAATGCCATCAAGCATTGTTTTGAATGCGCGCGCCTGGCCCGTGAAAATTTTGTGCTGAGACATACCCTGTCGAGGCAAACAGACACCACCATTGGCTTGATCGGCAGGTCAACGTTCATGCGGGGCCTGCGCGAATCGTTGCCACGCGTGGCACACGTAGACAGCACGGTACTTTTGCAAGGTGAATCCGGCACAGGCAAAGAACTTGTTGCACGAGCACTGCACCATTTGAGCCCCCGAGACCGTGGCCCGTTTGTGCCGGTTAACTGTGCAAGCACGTCGTCTGAGTTGATGGAAGGCACCCTGTTTGGTTATGCCAAGGGCGCATTCAAAGGAGCCGGCGGTGCGCGCGATGGCCTGTTTTACTACGCGCAGGGCGGTACGCTGTTCCTGGATGAGGTGGCCGAGCTAACGCCGCCTTTGCAAGCTGCTTTGCTGCGTGCCTTGGAAGACCTGCAGATTCGACCCGTGGGCAGCAATCAGCTGATTCCTGTCAATGTGCGCATCATGGCCGCCACCAACCGCGAGCTGAAAGACGAAGTAGCGGCCGGGCGCTTTCGCAAAGATTTGTATTACCGACTGCAGGTGGTGGACATCACGCTGGCACCACTGCGCGAACGCAAGGCCGACATTGCCGACCTGGTCGCACACTTCATGGCGCAACTGGCACCACGCATGGGTGTCGCCCCGATCCATATCAGTGCAGCGCAAATGGACTACCTGATTCAGTACGACTGGCCTGGCAATGCCCGGGAGTTGCGCAACCTGATCGAGCGATCCTTGATCCTGGGCGAACTCAATGTGTCGGCTCTGTATGGCGCGCCAGCACGCAGCGCAACCGCCCACACGACGCAAACCACCGACCTTCAGACGCTGGAGAAGCAGCACATTCAGTCTGTGCTGGACAGCGTACAGGGCGACAAAACACGCGCTGCGGAATTGCTTGGCATTTCCCGGCGCACGCTGGAACGCCGCTGCGCCGACTGGGCAACAACGTGACACCAGTGAGGCTGAGGTGGCGCTGGCAGTATTTGTCAGTGCGTCACAAACTGATGACCTTGTCATTGCTGCCGCTTGTGGTCATTCTGCCCATATTGCTGGCGGCCCTGGCGATCTGGGGCAGTTCGGCGTATGACCGTCTGCTGATCACCAAGGTGCGCAGCGACCTGGCAGTAGCCCGCGGTTACTTTGAGCAGGTACGGGCCGAAGTTGGCACCGGCACCCAGACCGTGGCAAGTTCCCACAGCCTGTTTGTTGCGTTGACCGCACAGGACATGCCCGCGATCAAGGCCGAGTTGATACAAGCACGGCAGCGCCTGGATTTTGACTTTGTCAACCTGTATGGCGTGCAGGGCGAGTTGCTCACAGCCAGTTGGCAAGACACACGCCGCACACCCGCACAGCAGTACCTGTTGCCACCGGCTTTCGCAGGCACTGACCCATCAGCCAAGGTCACGGCGCAACTGCTGAAACTGAGCCATGCTGACCTGTTGGCACTGGCCCCCCAGTTGGCGCCTCGCCTCAACATTCCCTTGCGCCCGACCCAAGGCGCAGCCCCGAGCACACGCACACACGAAGACCGGGCACTGGTGATGATGGCGAGCTTGCCGGTCACCGACACCCAGGGGCGCTTGTTGGCGTGGCTGCGTGCAGGCGTGTTGCTGAACCAGAATTTGCCTCTGATCGACCACATCAACCAGATTGTTTACCCAGATGGCTCCCTGCCACTGGGCAGCGTGGGGACTGCCACCTTGTTTCTGGATGACGTGCGCATCACCACCAACGTGCGGCTATTTCAGGACCAGCGCGCTATTGGTACCCGCGTGTCGCAAGCGGTGCGCGATGCCGTGCTGCTGCGGGGTGAAACCTGGCTGGACCGTGCCTTTGTGGTGAACGACTGGTATGTGTCAGGCTACGAGCCACTGTTCAATGACCGGCGTGAACGCATTGGCATGTTGTATGTGGGCTATCTGGAGACCCCATTCCGTCAAGTCAAGTATGGGTTGTTGGCCATCATCGTGGGCATTTTTGGGGTGGTCATGGTGGTGGCAGCCTGGCTTTCACTGCGCTGGGCACGCAGCATTTTTCAACCTGTGGAGCGAATGAACCACACCATGCAGCAGGTAGAAGAGGGGCGCACGGCAGCGCGTGTCGGCACTTTGGCGCAGCACGACGAACTTGGCGCGCTGGCTGGTCATCTTGACCAGTTGCTGAATGCCGTAGACGACAAAACCCGAAAGCTGCAGCGCTGGAACGAAGAACTGGATGCCAAGGTGACCGAGCGGACCCAGGCGCTGGCGCAAAGCCATCTGTCCTTACAAAATGCCCAGGCACAACTGGTCAAGTCAGAAAAACTCGCAGCGATCGGCCAGCTGACGGCCAGCGTGGCGCATGAGATTAACAACCCGATAGCCGTGATGCAGGGCAACCTGGATCTGGTGCGCGAAACGCTTGGTGCACAGGCGCAGCCTGTGGCGTCCGAATTAAAACTGATCGACCAGCAAATTGACCGCATGCGCCTGATCGTCACCCAACTTCTGCAATATGCTCGCCCCAACGACTATGCAGGCTATGTGGACGCGGTAGATGTGAACGCCACGCTGGCCAGTTCCCTGGTGTTGGTGGAACACCTGCTTGGCAGCGCCAGGATCACGGTGGAACGCGATTGGCACGCCAGCCACCGTGTCAACATCAATCGCCAGGAACTGCAGCAAGTGCTCATTAACCTGATGATCAATGCCATTCAGGCGATGCCTAAGGGCGGCACGCTCAGCCTGCGCAGCCGCGACCAAGTCAACGCCACGGGTCGTGCGGGCGTGTTGATTGAGGTCTGCGACACGGGTTCAGGTTTAAGTGACGCTACCAAGGAACGCCTGTTCAGCCCCTTTTTCACCACCAAGAATGACGGCAATGGACTGGGGTTATGGATCAGCGTCGGGCTGGTGGAACGCTATGGCGGGAGCATCCGTGCCGACAACCGGCGCGATCAAGGCGAGAACACAACCGGCGCAGTGTTTGGTGTCTGGTTGCTGTGCGATGACACCGTCGAAAGGATTAGCGATTGATCGCCATGAAGGCCATGTCATCCATACTGCAGGCTTCATTGCGTTTGGTGAATTCACCCAAAAACTCAGTCCAGCATGTCAAAACCTTGTGACTCCACGTTCATGAAGGCGCGGGTCAACTCAGCCACAGCAGCATAAAACCTGGCCTTCGGGTGGTGTGACAGGGTGTCGCACAGTTGCCCCACCCAGGGCTGAATGTGCGTGGCAAAAAAAACCTGCTGACGTGTCAAATTGGCCACCGCCACATCACCACCGGCAATCAGGTAGCGCATCACCTCAAAAAGGTAGGCAATGTGGTCTTCTGTCTCGGACATGGCTTCATCACGCGCCAGGCCCAGGCCATTGAGGTCGGTGCGCAGGCGCGCCAAGGGCTTTTCATTCAAGAAACCGCTCAGGTAATGCGAGGCATACAGGTAGACCTCAGGCTTGCCGACACCACCAAACAGGGTGTCGAACTCCGCAGAAATTTGGACATCGGTCATGTCACGCGCCACCCCTACCAAGGCGCGCCAAGGCTCTTCCAGGGACGCACCGGCAGCGGGTGTGTCGGTCGCAGCAATGCGCAAATTAGCTATCAATTCAATAGCTGGTTGCGCATAATACACGGGGGCTAGAAGTCCATAAAGCTCAGAACGTGCAGTTTCTTCATCAAGCGCGCTGCTGGCAGCGGCTCCTGGCAATGGCATCATGATTTGAGTTCCGTGATTTTGACTTCGTTGTCAGCAGAATAAATATCGATGACCCGACAATCGCCGCACATTTTCAGGCGCTCCAGTGCCGCACCCTGGAACATGCTGTGCCCGACCAGCTTGCCCAACATGGCCTCGATGCCTTTCAGCGTGCCAAAGGGCTTGCCGCAGCGCACACAAGCATACGGCTGCATCTCGTTGAGCACCACGTGCTCTTTGCGTTGGGCGCTGAGGTTGAGTTGCGGCACCAGGCTCAGGGCTTTTTCTGGACAGGTCTTCACGCACAGGCCGCATTGCACACAGTTTTTTTCAATGAAACGCAGTTGTGGTGCAGCCGTGTTGTCAGCCAGCGCACCGGCCGGGCAAGCATTGACACAGCTCAGGCACAGCGTGCAGGTGTCTTTATTGATGGCCAGCGTACCCAGCGGAGAGCCGAAGGCGGGCAAGGCGATGGGTACGGTCGCAGGCCTCGGGGCATGGGTGATGAGGTGGTCCAGCGCCAACTCCAGGGTGGCACGCTTGTCGGACTGCACGGCAAAACTGGCGTGGCGCACGGGGGCTTGGGCCGGTGCGGCCTGCAAGGCACGGTCAAGCTCGGCCAGGTCACGCGCATCGCGCACCAGCAGCAGTTTGAAGTGCTCACCCTGGTAACCCAAGCCGCTCAAAATGGTTTGCGCCACCGCCATCTGGCTGCGCAGTGCGTCCGCATACTGCGGCGCTTCTTCCTCCGTCATCAACACCCAGACTTGGGATGCGCCGTAAGCCACGGCCGTCAACCACAACTCCAGCCCGGTGGATGAGGTGTGCCACAGTGACACTGGCAACACGCGGGCCAGCACGCCATGGGTGCCATCTTTTTGACCCTTTTCCAACTGCGCAGCGCGTCCCAGGTCGCCCAGCAGACGCGCACCCAAACCCTGGCTATGCAGCAGCAACGCCGCATCTTTGCCACCACTTCGCTGGTAAGTGGTCAGCAGCGTTTTAAGCTTAACGCCTTGGTCACTGGCGCGTGGGTAGGCAAAACTGATGGCTCCTGTAGGGCACACGGTGCTGCAGGTGCCGCAACCAACGCACAGGTTCGGGTTGACCTTGATTTGCTGGCGGTGCTTGTCGCTGCTGATGGCACTGGCCGAGCACACGTCAATGCAGGCGGTGCAGCCTTCTTTTTCATTGCGGCTGTGCGCGCAGAGCTTTTGGCGGTAATTGAAGAACTTGGGTTTATCAAATTCACCCACCAGCTCGCGCCAGGCCAACAAGACTTTTAGGTCGTGCCCGGCCCAATGCAAATAGCCTTGCGGTTTGGCGTGCTGGGAAAACGCCGGAGTCACACGCAAATCGAGCACCAGATCAAAGGTATCGGTTTGGGTCTGCGCTGTGCGGTTGAAGTCGATGGCACCGGCGACCTTACAGACCTTGACGCAGGCGCGGTTGTCGTCGCAAGCTGTCAGGTCAATCTGGTAATCCAGGCCAATGGCATCTTCTGGGCACACCGCCAGGCAAGCGTTGCAACGGGTGCACAAGTCCAGGTCAATCGGGTTTGTTTGCTGCCAGGTCAGCTCAAACGCGCCCAGCCAACCCGTCAGCGTTTGAATCTGGCCACCCAACACGGGAAAACGCCGCTCTTGCGCGGCGCCTTGTTCACCCGCACCCTGGGTGAACAAGGTCACGTCCAGGGCGTCGCCAAGCAACTCGGCGGCTTGCTCAGCGGCACCCAATTCACCAATGATCAAGGCACGGCCAGTACTCTTAAAAGTGACGGTGGCCACCGGCTCGGGATCGGGTAGATGGGCAGCCGCCAGCAAGGCAGCTATTTTGGGGCTGGCTTTGGCTGCATCGCGGCTCCAGCCGCCAGTTTCCCGGATGTTGACAAACTTGATGGGGGTGCTTGGGTTAACCTGTTCAGCCAATTCACCAAACAGCCGAATTTCCTGGGTGCAAGCCACCACCAGTTCATCACCGGAACCCGCTGCTTTCAAAAATTCCGAAGCCTCCCGGCGGCACAGGCTGGAATGCAGTGTCAGGGATTCATTCAGGGATGCGCTCAGGGTCCGCGGGTCGAGCGGCATGGTCTGGTTGCAGTCGCAAATCAGTGTGGTCATGTGGGGTGTCTTCAATGGGGGAATCAACGACAAAAGTTGATGTTGGCAAATTATCTGGAGGCAATGTGGCTTGAGTGTCTGGCAAATCTTGCGCCAACGCAGACTGTGCCATGGAACCCGCAGACGCGGTATTGGCATCTCCCCGCAGGGGCGGGCCGTGGGGCGCGTTGGCGGATGACGGTGGGGGGTCTTCGTCAAACAAATTCAAAAACTTGGCGCTGACCATCTGGCGCAACATGGCCGTGGGCATCGGATCGGGCAGACTGTAGTCGTCAATGTAAATATCAAGGCGATCCATCACGTTGTAGTGCGGGTCGGTAAAGAGCTTTTTCATGGCGGCATTGCGCACATCCGGAGCGACATCGCGTGAAACAAAAGGCGCATAGCTGGAGTCTGCGTTCAAGGCTTTGACATCTTCCAGCGTGGGAGCTGGCACTTGCCTCTGCGGAGAAGCCGCCCCACTGCCGGTATCCTGCCCCAGCGCAGATGAGTCAGTGGGTTGACCCAACTTGGTTGCAACGACCACCTCACCCACAGGTGCAACGGCTTGATGTGACGAAAGCGGTTCCTCTACCGCCCTGCCCTCACGCTGTGCCTGCTTGCGCTGCGACCAGCGGCCCAGAAATCCATCAGCCATGGGCACCTCCCTGGCCGCCGCCAGATTTCTTCTCGGTGCTGATGGAAGCCGGGTTGCCAAACCGGTCTGTCAACGACCTGAAGCTCTCTGGCCGCTTGCGCCGTTTGGCCTCAACCACATGGTGCTCCTCGACAAACGCCTGCAGCCATTGCACCACTGGCGCGGGTGCCGCCACCTGTTCGACGGTTTCTTGCGCGTCCAGCCAGCGGCCCGCGTCGTAGTAACTCAGGCTCACGACCACGGGGCGCGGTATGGGTTCATCAGCCACACTGGCCTCTTCCTCCATGCGCCACAACACAAACCAGCTCGGCACATCGGTGCTGGCATTCAGGTAATACCCTTCGCCATCATCGGCAAACAATTCAACCTTCAAGCCCCCGTGCAACCAGCGCTGGGTGCTCTCATTTTGATAAAGAAGGCGCGGCTCCGAACCAAAGCCCGGCTCATTCATCACGACGTCAGCCAGTTCCCAGCGCCACTGCTGCCAGCGGCTCGCGGAGCCAGTGTTTGCAACACGCTGCATGATCACAGCGACATCAAGGGTTGGGCGTGGCATAGACATAAGGGTTGGAACTGTAACGGATTGCGTGATGACCTACCTGGTGCTTTGGCACGTGGAAAGTGGCAAATTAAAGCCAAAAAATTCTCTGACGAAGCATCTCTCATAATGTTTCGGGAAGCATCCATGCCCGCGCCAATGAATTTGACACCACGTGAAGGATAGACATTTCGATGAACGCACATTCTCTTCAGACCGCCCCTCAAGAAATTGAACTCAAACTGAGTTTGCCGGGCATCCACTCCACAGACCTGGCGAAGCGTCTGGCCCTCGTCCCACTGCTAGCGCGACGCAAGGCTTCCAGGCAGTCATTGCACAACACCTACTACGATACGCCGGACCAGGCTTTGCGCCAGCGACTTGCCGTCCTACGCGTGCGCCGTGTGGGCAGTGAGGCCCATCCCCAATGGCTGCAAACCCTGAAAACAGGTGCCAGTGACGTTTCGGCGCTAAGCCGACGTGGCGAGTGGGAAACTTCCGTGCTCAGCCCGGTCCTGAATTTTGACGCGTTGAAGGACACCGCCTGGTCAGACTTCGACCCCAGCGGCAGCCTGTTTGAAAGATTGACGCCCTGCTTTGTGACCATTTTTGAGCGGATCAGTTGGCTGATTCGCAGGCGTGATGGCTCGGTGGTTGAAGTGGCTCTGGACATTGGGCACATTGAAGCTGATGGCAAACGCGCTCCCATTTGTGAACTTGAACTTGAATTGAAGGCCGGTCAGCCCTCTGCGTTATTTGCCATCGCCAAGGAAGTGGCACGCGTCGTGGCAGTTCTGCCGGCCAACATGAGCAAAGCCCAGCGCGGCTTTCTTTTGGCACAAAATGGGCTGGTCGAACCGTACCGTGCGCAGTCAACCAGACTCACCACGCACCTGACAAGACCCGGTCTCGCGCAACAACTGTTGCGCGAGATGTTTGCCCAGTTCACGATAAATCTGAACACACTGTGCACTTCGGATGACCCTGAGGTCTTGCACCAAGCCCGAATTGGATGGCGGCGCTTCAAATCGGGTTTGCACCTGCTGAAGAAGATTCCCGGTGTGGCAGCAGCGCCCGTCTGGCATGACTTGCAGCCACTTCTGACCTGCCTGAGCACGCAACGCAATCTCGATGTTGCCTTGGCTGAAACGCTGCCACGTCTGTCACCTCACTATTGCTTGGGGGATGTCAAACGTACCCAGTCCTGGCAGGCAATGATGCGCAAACTGAACCAAGCTGCTGCTGCGGGACGACAAGCTGTGCGTTGTGCCCTGCAGGAACCCAGCGTCGGAACAAGTTTGCTGCTGCTTTCAGAATGGCTGGAAACTCTGGCTTCAGAAAACACCGGTCCTGAGCAAAAAAGGGCCTTGCGTCACTGGGCCAAACGCCGGATTTTGCGTCTGCACCATCGGATGCATCGCGCACAACAAGAGGCCAACACACCAGAGGGTCAACACCGTGTTCGCATTCTCGCCAAACGCCTGCGCTACGGAGTGGAGGCGCTGCGCGACCTGTTGCCGAATCGACTTGCTGCTCTTTGTTATGAGGAGGCGGCAAGCCTGCAGGCCAGCCTGGGAAACTCCCGGGATATCGCCCAAGCCAGTGCGCTGATAGCCACGTTGGACGGAAACCCGACCATTGCGGCGTTCATGCATGGTGTTGTGGTGGGGTCAGATCTCCTGAAACTGTCATCTGATTGAATCAGGATGCTGGGGATTGCCGCGCACCTGATCAAGCGCAGGGTGATGGTGTGGCAGGGGCGCGACAAACTGACGCCCCCTTTGCAGGTCAAAGAGTCATAGAAGTTCGGGTGACTGCACCGTGACCACCACGGTTTGGGTCTGGGCCTCGCGCTGACGGCTACGCAGCCACCAGACGGCTCCTTTTTTAACAGAACACTCGGCGGCGCTCAGACCAATCAGTTGGGCAATGGTTTGTCCCAAAGTGGGCTGATGCCCCACCACCAGCACCACACCCTTGGCATCTGGCCATTGCACCCATTCCAGTAACTGCGCAACTGTACCGTCGGGTGAGAGTTCCGGCCTGACCTTGAATTTACGTGCCAGAGTCCTGGCAGTTTGCTCGGCACGCAGCGCCGGGCTGACAAAAATTCGTGCGTTGCCGGGCAGTTGCCGGTCCAGCCAACTGGCCATGCGTGCCGCCTGTTTTTCACCGCGCGGGGTCAAGGGGCGCACCATGTCATCGCAACCCTGCGTCCACTCCTGCGCCTCTGCGTGGCGCCATAAAACCAGATCCATTTGCGCACCTGTCTGTCGTCTTGCTGACGGCGTAGTGAAGAAGATGGCGTTGGTGGCACCACGTCATGTCATTGGCACTTTTTTGTCAGGGATGATCGCCCTGACACCAACATGACTGCACTGTAACGCTGAAAAATGTCAATTTGACGACAACTATCAAGCCAACAGTGCTGGCCTGCGCAACGCTTCTATCGTTTTGTCATTTTGTCATTTTGGGTTGGCAGTCAACGCAAAAGAACATCAGAGCGGTAGGGTAGCGCCGAAAACTTCCGTTGCTGCGCAGCTTGTGATGCCCGCACTTGCTGCAACTCATGGTGTGACCAGAACCACCGATGGCCTGATAGGGCGATCCACATTCTTTTGACGTGTACCTCAAACCTGTGTGAGATATTTGCGTGACTTCGGCTTTGTACATCAATACCCTTGGTTGATTTTTAGTGACCTCAGTGTGATCACATTAAGTTTCAACTTGATGACACGGGTTGCCGTAAGAGACGCGGTCTGCGGCCAGTTGCATTGGGCCGCAGCTTAGCGCTGATCCCGCGTCCTGATCAGGCCGATTTCACGTCTCTTTGGAAATTTTGATGCTTGGGAATTTGCCGGAAAAGTCTTTGTTCTTCGCCGCAATTGCCAAAGCCACCTTGCGCGCCACCGCTTTGTAAAGCCCGGCCACCTCGCTGTCCGGGTCGGACACGACGGTGGGCTTGCCGCTGTCAGCCTGCAGGCGGATCTGCATGGCAAGCGGCAGCGCACCCAAATATTCCATGTCGTATTCCGCAGCCATTTTTTTACCGCCATCGGCGCCGAAAATATGCTCAATGTGTCCACACTGGCTGCACACGTGCACGGCCATGTTTTCTACAATGCCCAAAATCGGTACACCAACTTTTTCGAACATCTTGATGCCTTTTTTGGCATCCAGCAGCGCGATGTCCTGCGGTGTGGTGACGACCACGGCGCCAGTCATCGGCACACGTTGGCTCAGTGTCAATTGAATATCGCCGGTGCCAGGAGGCATGTCCACGATCAAATAATCCAGGTCTTTCCAATTGGTCTGGCGCAACAATTGTTCCAGGGCCTGCGTGGCCATGGGGCCGCGCCAAATCATGGCTTCGTCAGCAGCCACCAAAAATCCGATCGACATGACCTGCACGCCGTAGTTTTCCATCGGCTCCATGGTCTGACCGTCTTCGCTCTCCGGGCGGCCCTCAATGCCCATCATCATCGGAATACTTGGGCCATAGATATCAGCATCCAGCAAACCGACACTTGCGCCTTCTGCAGCCAGTGCCAGCGCCAGATTAACTGCTGTCGTACTCTTGCCAACACCGCCCTTGCCAGAGGCCACCGCCACGATGTTCTTCACCTTAGGCAACAACGCCACACCACGCTGCACGGCATGCGCGGTGATTTTGGTGGTCACATTGACTGACACGTTGGCCACACCTGCCACGCTTTTGGCGGCCGCGATCAGATCTTTGCGAAAACCTGGGATCTGGCTCTTGGCGGGATAGCCCAACTCAACGTCAAACGCCACATCGCCGTCGGTCACGGTCAGATTTTTTACGGCCTTGCTTGATACAAAGTCACGTCCGGTATTCGGATCAATGACACTTTTAAGGGCGTCGATCACTGTCTGCTCAACTACTGCCATTTGTTTCTCCTAAGGGGGGCTCTAGTCTAGCTAAGATAAGCTTGACCTTATTGAACTGGGCAAATCGGGGTTTACCCGCAATAGGGTTCACCCGCAACCTTTGGCCCGATAGGAACGACATGGCACTGCCGATAATCAACCCATGGCTCAACACCCAATTGCACTGTCTGAATCCCCCGATGAACACCGTACTGGCACGGCTTTGATGTTGTCTGGCGGTGGATCGCGAGCCGCCTACCAGGTAGGCGTGCTTGAGGCCATTGCCGACATCCGAAAGGAAGCAGGGGCACTCCACCATGCCAATCCGTTCCCAATCATCACAGGCACGTCAGCTGGCGCCATCAACGCAGCGTCACTGGCCTGTGGCGCTGACGATTTTGATGGCGCGGTGCGCCGCATTGCAGAAGTCTGGAAAAACTTTCATGCACATCAGGTCTATCGGGCCGACTCCGTCAGCATGCTGCGCTCTGGCACCTCATGGATCACGCTGCTGACACTGGGTTGGGTGATTGCAAAATGGCGGCGCACAAATCCACGCTCGCTGCTGGACAACGCGCCCCTGGCTGCACTGTTGAACCACCTGGTGCCACTGAAACGCCTGCCCGAGTTGATTCGCGGCGGTCAGGTTCAAGCCCTGGCGGTCACAGCGTCAAGCTACAGTTCCGGTGAGCACATTACTTTTTTTGAAGGTGACAAACGCCTGATGCCCTGGGTACGCTCAGACCGGCGTGCCGTGCGCGACCACATCACCCACGCCCACTTGCTGGCGTCGTCGGCGATTCCTTTTGTGTTCCCGGCCACACCGCTGCAAATTGACGGCGTGACGCACTATTTTGGTGACGGCTCCATGCGCCAGTCGGCACCGATCGCACCAGCCATTCATCTGGGTGGCAGCCGCATTCTGGTGGTGGGCGCAGGGCGCATGAATGAGCGCAAAAGTGAGTCCAGCGTGCCGTGCAACAGCAGTTACCCGTCCTTGGCACAAATCGCAGGGCACACGCTTTCCAACATTTTCCTGGACGCCCTGGCGGTGGATGTCGAACGCATTCGCCGCATCAACCAGACGCTGAGCCTGGTACCGGCAGAATTGCGCAACGCCAGCAACCTGCGCCCGGTCGAACTGTTGTTGATCTCCCCCTCAGAACGGCTGGATGGCATTGCCGAGCGTCATGTTCACCATTTGCCCAGCGCCGTACGCACCATGATCGGTGGCTCTGGGGTGTCATCCAAAACCGCTGAAGTTAAAGGCTCAGCGTTGGCCAGCTACCTGCTGTTTGAGCAAGGCTTTACCCAGGAACTCATGGCCCTGGGTTACGCTGATGCGACGCGCCAACGCGCCGAGATTTGCAAGTTTTTCGGTTGGACTGACCCCAACCCGGCACCTGTCAAAGCCTTGGCGTTCACGCAGCCAGGCATCGAGCGTCGCCGCGATCCTTTGCGGTTGCGTTAAACATGCAGTAAGGCACCAATCTGATTGGGCTATATGTTCAGGCTGCGCCAATCTGGGGCACCAAACGGGCGGTATCCTGCCCACCCCTGAGCGCTGCCGTGAACGCCAACATGCGGTCTATCGGCAGCCGGGCGCGCGGGATGATGGCTGGGTCAACGAACACCTCATTGGCACCTGTTTCCAGTACGCGGGCCACATCGGCCAGGCTGTTCATCGCCATCCAGGGGCAGTGCGCGCAGCTTTTGCAGGTGGCGCTGTTGCCAGCAGTGGGAGCTTCCATAAACACCTTACCCGGGTTAAGGGTGCGCAGCTTGTGCATCATGCCGTTGTCGGTGGCCACGATGAACTCTTTGGCATCCATGTCATGTGCGGCTTTCAGAATGCCAGACGTGGAACCCACCGCGTCTGCCAAAGCAATCACATCAGCCGGTGACTCAGGGTGCACCAGCACTTTGGCACCCGGGTGCTCACGCATCAGGTCTTTGAGCTCGAACGCCTTGAATTCGTCGTGAACGATGCATGAACCGTTCCACATCAGCATGTCGGCGCCGGTTTCGCGCTGGATGTAACCGCCCAAATGCCGATCCGGTGCCCACAGAATCTTGTGGCCCTTGGCTTTCAGGGCCGCCACAATGTCCAGCGCGCAACTTGAGGTGACCAGCCAGTCCGAGCGCGCCTTGACTGCCGCACTGGTGTTGGCGTAGACCACCACGGTGCGGTCCGGGTTGGCGTCACAAAAGGCTGAAAAATCATCGACCGGGCAGCCCAGATCAAGTGAGCAAGTGGCTTCCAGATCAGGCATCAGCACGCGCTTTTCGGGCGACAGAATCTTGGCCGTCTCACCCATGAAACGCACGCCCGATACCACCAGCGCCTGCGCGGCGTGGTCACGGCCAAAACGGGCCATCTCCAGTGAATCGCTGACCAAACCACCGGTTTCCTCCGCCAGGTCCTGCAGGTCAGGGTGCACGTAATAATGCGACACCATCACCGCATTTTTTTCTTTCAGGAGGTGGCGGATTTTGTCCTTCAGGACCGCGCGTTCAACTTGGCTGGGCTCTTCGGGCACACGCGCCCAAGCATGCTTGGTGGCACACACCGTGCCGCCGGCCGCAGACTCGGCCTGGGGTTGCTCGAAATCAACTTCTTTCAGGACGTTCGTCATATGGATTCCTGTTCATCAAACATCGTGAGGCGATTAAATTTATCAGAACGGGTCTGAGGCGAAACGCATGGAAAAATCGATGGCCTTGACATCTTTTGTTAAAGCGCCAATCGAGATACGGTCCACCCCAGTAGCGGCAATGGCGCGCACAGTGGCCAGGTTGACGCCACCCGAGACTTCAAGGACAGCTCTGCCCGCGTTCAGATGTACCGCCGCATTCAACTGCGCCAGACTCATGTTGTCCAACAGGACCATGCCCGCACCTGCGTCCAGTGCCTCACCGAGCTGCTCCAGGGTCTCGACTTCAATTTCAACAAATTTTGCGGTCGGGGCCACCAACGCCGCCTTGCGCAGCACGGCAGCCACGCCACCGGCTGCAGCGATGTGGTTTTCCTTGATCAACACCGCGTCATACAGGCCCAGTCGGTGGTTGGTACCGCCGCCAGTCAGCACCGCGTATTTTTGCGCCAAACGCAGACCAGGCAACGTCTTACGGGTGTCCACAATACGGGCACGGGCACCCGGCACTTCACGCACAGCTTGCACATAGTCACTGGTTTTACTGGCCACGGCACTGAGCAGTTGCAAGAAATTCAAGGCCGTACGCTCGGCGGTCAGGAGCGCGCGGGCCTGACCATGAATTTCCAGCACCACCTGATCCGGGTCACAACGGTGACCTTCAGGCACGTGCCAAATGATCTTTACCGAAGGGTCCATCTGGCGCAAGGCGGCCTGCACCCAGGGCTCGCCGCAAATCACCGCACTTTCACGCGCCACCACACGGGCAGTGGCACGCACGGACGGGTCGACCAAACCTGCCGTCAAATCGGCGTCACCGACGTCTTCCTGCAAAGCTCTTGCGACATCGGCACGCGCCAAATCGGCCACAAAGGCGGGTGAAAAATCAGAATGCGCAGTCATGTCAAATACTCCTGGGTTTGCAGTGCCACAGCTAGGATGCTACGCCAGCCTGCTCAAGGGTCGGTTCGCGCCCCATCAAGGCGGCAACCGCTTGCGCCGGGGTCAGCTGACCATCCAGCAAAGCCACCACGGCTTGGGCAATGGGCATGTCCACACCCAGATAGGCAGCACGCTGCACCACGGTACGGGCGCTGTATACGCCTTCGGCGACGTGGCCCAGCGTGGCGATCGCTTGCGTCAAACTTTGCCCCTGTGCCAGCGCCAGCCCCACCTGGCGATTACGCGAGAGGTCTCCAGTGGCAGTCAGCACCAAGTCACCCAAGCCGCTCAAGCCCATGAAGGTGGTGGCTTGCGCGCCCAAGGCCAGGCCGAGTCGCGTCATCTCGGCCAAGCCACGGGTGATCAATGCAGCGCGGGCATTCAGGCCCAGTTGCAGGCCATCACACAAACCAGTCGCAATGGCCAGCACGTTCTTGACAGCGCCACCCACTTCAACGCCCACGATGTCATCATTGGCATAGACCCGCAGCGTGGGGCTGTGAAACGCGTCCACCAGCACCGAACGCACAGACTCATGGACGCTGGCCGCCACCAAAGCGGTTGGCTGACCCCGCGCCACTTCCTGCGCAAAGCTTGGACCGCTGAGCACGCCAGCAACCAAATTAGGTGCTACTTGCGCTTGTACTTCATGGGCTAGAAGGCCAAAAGACTCTGAAGTTGGGGCTTCAAAACCCTTGCAAAGCCACGCCACCGGCGCGCGGCAGGTGGCCACGGCAGTCAACATTTGACGCAAGGCTGCCATCGGGGTGGCAATCACCACCAAGTCAGCCTGTGCCACAGTGGCACTCAGTTCAGCCACGGGAGTCGCACTGAAGCACAACGCGGGCGGTAAAGCCACACCAGGCAGATAGCGCGGATTCTCCCACTGCGCCTGCATCAGGCTGGCCTGAGCCGCATCCCGCGCCCACAACGTAACCACATGTGCGCCGGGTTGTGCGCTAGCACTTGCCGCCAGGGCCGTACCCCATGCACCTGCACCAAGAACTATAATTTTCATAGCTACTTACGTAATATACATAAGGGCTAGAGAACAAATATACTTAAAAATTACTGAGCCAATGCGGGCTCAGCCTGGGCTGCTTGCTGCTGTTGCTGCTGCTCATACATCGCCTGGAAATTGATTTCAGACAAGTGCACGGGCGGGAAGCCGGCACGCTGGATCAAATCCGCGACGTTGCCGCGCAGGTAGGGGTAGACAATTTGAGGGCAGGCAATGCCCATGATCTGGCTCATTTGTTCGGCTGGCAGGTTGCGAATCTCAAAAATACCGGCTTGCGTGGCTTCCACCAAAAACACGGTTTTGTCTTTGATTTTGGTCTGCACGGTGGCCGTGACCATGACTTCATACACGCCGTCGGCCACTGGTGATGCGTTCACGCCCAATTGAATGTCCACAGTGGGTTGTTCCTGCTCCAGCAAAATCGCCGGTGAGTTCGGTTGCTCCAAAGAGGCTTCCTTGAGGTAGACGCGTTGAATTTGAAAAATGGGGTCTTGGGTATCTGCCATGGAGGTCTTTCAGTTGAAAAAAGCTGCCGCACCGTGATGACGCAGCATAAAAGTTAAGGGAAATGGGTTCAAGCGGCCTGCAGCAGCGGGATCAAGCCGCCCTTAGAGTCCAGGGCCACCAAATCATCACAGCCGCCCACATGGGTGCTGCCAACAAAAATCTGCGGCACAGTGCGCCGCCCGGTGGTCGCCATCATGTGGTCGCGCTCAGTCGGGTGCAGGTCAATGCGGATTTCTTCAATTTCAGCCACACCGCGGGCTTTGAGGAGTTGCTTGGCACGAATGCAGTAAGGGCAAACGGCAGTGGTGTACATCTTGACGGCTTGCATGGCAGGCTCCAGGTTCAGGCTTTTTCGATCGGCAAATTGGCACTGCGCCACGCGCCCATGCCACCTGACAGCGAATGGGCATTTTCAAACCCGAGCTTCTTGGCAATCGATACGGCACGGCTGCTTCGAGCACCCGAATAACACACCAGAATCACCGGCAGCGCCTTGTTTTTCACTGTGGTGGCCAACTTGCCCTCAAGCTGACCCAGCGGAATATTTTTAGCACCCGCCACGTGACCCGCCGCAAATTCAGCGGGCTCACACACATCCACCACCACCGCTTTTTCACGGTTGATCAGTTGCACCGCGCCGTCAGCCGAAAGCGCGCCAGGGCCGCCGCTGCTGATCATCGGCCACAGCAGCATGCCGCCGGCTGACAGCGCCACAGCCATCAGCATCCAGTTGTCGAGAATAAATTTCACTTGAAAATCCTTAGGTTAAGCGTGAGCCAAGCCCGACATTTTAGAATGGACCGGCGCACTGCGCTGTCCTGCCTCCGATGCCCTGACCAAACACCATGCACAAACTCGTTTTGATTCGCCACGGCGAGTCCAGTTGGGACCTCGAAAACCGTTTTTCTGGCTGGATGGACGTCGAACTGACGCCCACTGGCATAGAACAGGCCAAACAGGCCGGGCGCCTGCTCAAGCGCGAGGGCTATGCGTTCGATGTGGCCTACACCAGCGTCTTGAAACGTGCCACCCACACCCTGTGGCACGTACTCGACGAATTGGACCGCACCTGGTTGCCGGTGGTCAACAACTGGCGTTTGAATGAGCGCCACTATGGCGCGCTGCAGGGTCTCAACAGATCAGACATGGGCCAACAGTATGGAGTCGCTCAGGTGCTGATCTGGCAGCGCGGTTACGACACGCCACCGCCTGCACTGGCGCCCACCGATCCACGTAGCGCGCGAGACGATCTACGTTATGCCAGGCTGTCACCCGCGCAGATTCCCCTGACAGAATGCCTGAAAGACACCGTGGTCCGTGTCACGCCGTTCTGGAACGAGGCCCTGGCGCCCGCCATACGTATGGGCAAGCGTGTGCTCGTCACAGCCCACGAGGACTCGATTCGGGCACTGGTGAAATACCTGGACGATCTGCCCGACGACGACATCGTTAGCCTGAATATCCCCAATGGCATTCCGCTTGTCTATGAACTCGGCGATGACCTGGAACCCATTCGCCATTACTATCTGGACAGCGCAGATGCCGTTGCCAAAGCAGCTGCAGGATCTGCAACGCAAGGAAAAACCTGATTTTTTGCATCGTGCAGGGAACACTGACAGTGCCGCAGTGTCGAAACCATTCATATTAACTCGCTCACAAGCTCGGAATTATCATCATGGGTCAAAAATTGAAAGTCGCCGGCTGGATCTCGGTCGGTGTGTTTGCCGGGGCCTTAACGACGGTGTCACTGCAAACCGTGGCGCGTGGCACCCTGGCCCCCTTGCCGCTGGAAGAGTTGCAGCAACTCGCCGCCGTGTTTGGCATGGTCAAGAGCAATTATGTCGAGCCGGTGGATGAGAAAAAACTCATCACCGATGCCATAGCTGGCATGGTGGCGGGATTGGACCCCCACTCGGTCTACCTCGACAAAAAATCTCTGAAAGATTTCAACGAAGGCACCACCGGCAGATTTGTCGGCGTGGGCATTGAGATCTCGCAGGAAGACGGGCTGATCAAGGTGGTATCCCCCATTGAGGACTCACCCGCCTTTCGCGCCGGGCTCAAGCCCAACGACCTGATTGTCAAAATTGACGACACACCAGTCAAAGGCATGACACTCAACGAGGGTGTCAAGCGCATGCGCGGCGAACCTGGCACCAAAGTGCTCCTGAGCATTTTCCGCAAAGACGAGAACCGCACTTTCCCGGTCAGCATCGTGCGCGAAGAGATCAAGACCCAAAGCGTCAAGGCCAAAGTGATCGAGCCTGGCTACGGCTGGATCCGCCTGAGCCAATTCCAGGAACGCACAGTGGCTGACTTTGCCCGCAAAATGGAAGAGATGTACAAACAAGACCCCAAGCTGAAAGGGTTGGTACTTGATTTGCGCAACGACCCGGGTGGTTACTTGGACGCCGCCGTGGCCATTTCTGCCGCCTTTTTGCCCGAGAACGTCACCGTGGTGTCGGCCAACGGCCAGTTGCCAGAGAGCAAGTTCACCTACAAAGCGGCGCCCCGTTATTACCAGCGCCGTGGCGGCCCAGACCCGCTCAAACAACTTGAAGCCGCGACCCGTGGCGCATTGAAATCTGTGCCGCTGGTGGTGTTGGTCAACGAAGGCTCAGCCTCCGCCAGTGAAATTGTGGCCGGTGCCTTGCAAGACCACAAACGCGCCAAAGTGCTTGGCAACCAGACGTTTGGCAAAGGTTCAGTGCAAACCGCAGTGTGCCTGGATTCCGCTTTCCGCATGGACAACTGCCCCACCGCCGCCCTCAAGCTCACCACCAGCCGCTATTACACCCCCAGTGGCAAATCGATCCAGGCCAAGGGCATCGTGCCCGATGTGATGGTGGATGAGACCGAGGAGGGCAACCTGTTTGCAGCGCTACGCACCCGAGAGGCTGACCTTGAGAAGCACCTCGCCAGCGGCCAGGGCGACGAGGTGAAAGATGCTGCGCGTGAAAAAGCCCGAGAAGAAGCCCGAGTCAAGCTCGAAGAGGAAATGAAAAAGCCTGCTTCCGAGCGCAAGTTGCCCGAGTTTGGCACGGCCAAAGACTTTCCGCTGATGCAGGCGCTGAACCAACTCAAAGGCCAGCCCGTGATGGCTAGCAAGACCCTGGTTGAGCGCCCTGAAGAAAAGAAAGAAAACTAAAGCCCGTTCATGAACGATGACGACCTGCTACGCTACTCGCGCCATGTTCTGCTCAATGAGATAGGCGTCGAGGGACAGGAGCGCATTCTGGATGCGCATGTGCTGGTCATCGGCGCTGGCGGGCTGGGCTCGCCCGTGGCGCTTTACCTGGGCTCAGCTGGTGTTGGGCACATCACGGTAGTCGACCACGACATTGTAGACATGACAAATTTGCAGCGCCAGGTCGCCCATACCATGGCACGTGTTGGCAGCCCCAAGGTCAACTCCATTCAAACCGCCATTGCCCAACTCAACCCTGGCGTTCGCGTGACTGCCATCCAGGCCCGTGCTGATGCCGCGTTACTGAGTAAACTGGTCGCCCAAGCCGATGTTGTGATTGATTGTTGCGACAATTTTGCAACACGGCACGCGATCAACGCGGCCTGCGTGACGCATAAAAAACCACTGGTGTCTGGTGCGGCGATTCGCTTTGATGGGCAAGTGAGCGTGTATGACCCACGCGACGAGGGCTCACCCTGCTATGCCTGTGTGTTCCCGGAAGAGGCCACTTTTGAAGAAACACGCTGCGCCACCATGGGTGTGTTTGCGCCGTTGGTGGGCATCATTGGCACCATGCAGGCCGCCGAAGCGCTCAAATTGATCAGCGGTGCAGGCAAACCTCTGACTGGCCGCTTGTTGATGCTCGACGGTCGGGCCATGGAGTTCACCGAAGTGCGCGTAGCTCGCCATGCAGGCTGCCCGGTGTGTGGCATGGCAGCTTAACGCGGCGTCACACCCAACGACTGGGTGGGAAAACAGCTGCCATGGCGCTTGCGAAAATCACGCGGCATTTCAGCTGCAGGGTCGGCAAACAGCCCCGTGCCGGCAGCCCGGGCTTGGTTTTCCTGCACCGCATACGGCCCCAGACTTCGATGCCACCGACTCGACCAGGCGTGACCCGACTGCACCATGATGGCAGCCACATCACGCTCATTCACCAGAATACGCGCCAGGCCGCGGCCATAGTCATCGTGATACATCACCATCACGTCCACGGTCTTATTGGCCACCAATTGCCCGAGCGCGTCACGCGAAGCTGCGCCACCGGCTTGGCATATTTCAGGTGCATCCAGCCCTTGCAAGCGCAACTTGCGCGGCACGCCACCACCGTCTGGCCTCACCCATAGCGTGTCACCATCGGACACATGACTCACCCGACCAGAAAACGCCTCAGCCATGCCCGGCTGGGGCAATAAAAGACACACCCAAACCAAGTAACGCCACATCACTCGCACCTCAAAATCAGCTTATTTAAGCTCGCGGCCGATCGCCAGGCGTTGGCTATCAACGCTTACAAAACCTGGCCCATTCACCCCTTGTTTGAAGTATCGGCGCAAATGTGAACCTGTTAGACTTTATCTCCCGAGTATCAGGATATTCTGTGGCTTTACCGTCTGCATCCTCCATGATTGACCTGCACAAATTGCGCTTGAACGATGCGCACGCCTTGTTGGAGCATGGTGCATACGCATTACCAGAATCCGATTCCGACCCTCTGGCCTATTTGCAGGCGGTGATCGACCAACTGTGTGCGCTTTCATTGAAAGATCCTCTCACGGGTTTGGCCAATCGGCGTTACTTCCAAAACGTGTTGGGTCGTGAAATTGATGTGGTTGCCCGCTCAGGCGAGCCGGCTTTGTTGCTGATGCTCGACATTGACCATTTCAAAAAGGTGAACGACACCTATGGTCATCCGGCTGGTGATGCCGTCTTGCAGGCTGTTGGCAAAGCGCTCACCAAATGTGTGCGCCCGATGGACACCGTGGCACGCTTTGGTGGTGAAGAGTTTGTCATCATCCTACCGAGTTGCCAAGGGCACTACGGCCGTCAGGTTGCTGAGCGTCTCCGGGAATCGGTCAGTGCTTTGACCGTCACTTTCCCGAATGGCGACAGTATCCAGGTCACGATCAGCATTGGCGGCGCCTATGCGCCGCGCTGGGTGCGCTCCACGTCCGAGCTGTGGATGGACCGTGCTGACATTGAGCTTTACCGCGCGAAGTCTGAAGGACGCAACCGCGTGTGCATTGAGCCACAGCCGGTACTGTCAGTCAGTGCGGAAGAAAAAAGTTTGCTATTTGGTCCGCTCTCTCTTGGTGATCCAGCCTGGATTGAGAGCTTGACGAATGAAAATTCTGTCGGTTCATCGGGCACTGCAATAAATAGGATGAACTGAAATGAGCGACGTATTGAACCCCTCCGTGCCTGAAAGCACACCCGCAAAGGTGCCACTGAAGCCCCTTGGCAAGGTGCTGGCTGTGACCAGCGGTAAAGGTGGTGTGGGCAAGACCTTTGTATCGGCCAATCTGGCGGCGGCACTGGCCAAACGTGGTCAAAAAGTGTTGGTGCTGGATGCAGATCTGGGCTTGGCGAATCTGGACGTGGTGCTGAACCTTTACCCGAAAATTACGCTGCATGACGTGTTTACGGGCAAAGCCAAGCTGGAAGAAGCCATTGTGCGCGCACCGGGCGGTTTTTCCGTGTTGCTGGCAGGCTCGGGCATGGTGGAGTACTCACGTCTGACCCCCAATGTACGCGATGATTTTCTTCGCATCATTGCCGGCTTGCTACCGCATTACGACATTGTGCTGCTTGACACCGGCGCGGGCATCTCTGATGTGGTGCTGTTTGCAGTTTCACTGGCCTCAGAAGTGCTGGTGGTCGCCACACCTGAACCTACGTCTCTGACAGACGCCTACGCCACCATCAAGGTACTGGTGGGTGAGCAGAAGCGCAAAGTCATTCGCATGGTGATCAACCAGACGGCGCGCATGGGCGATGGCCGAGCCATCACAACCCAGTTGCAGCAGGTACTGGACCGATTTGTGGTGTCAAAGCCTGGCGAAAATGTTCGCCTGGTCCATATGGGTGACATTCCGGCTGACCCTTCAGTGCGTCAGGCCGTGATGAAGCGACAGCTGTTGGTGCAGTCTCTACCTGGTTGCCCGGCAGCGCTGGCCATGGCACAGTTGGCAGCTAAGCTTGAAGAAAGCCTGATTACCAAACCCTGAAAGGTTTTGGCAATTCAGGCGGTAATGATCCAGCCTTCCAGTGGATCCATGTCAGGCGGCAAGCCATACCAGGTATCGCCAGCCAAAAAGCGAGTTTGTGCCCAGGCCGCCTGCATCAGACACAGCACGGCATCCAATGCATCGCCGCGCGCGTCATCAACCAGCGAATCCCGCTGTGCGTGTGAGAGTTTCAAGCGCAATCCCAAGTGGGTACCACCTTGCTCTAGCACGGTGATCAGGTCCTTGCGGGCGATCAGTCGATCAGTGGTCTGGCGCGCCTTGTCATCTGCCTTGTAACTGCGCTGACCCAATACGCCACGCGCCAACAGGCCGGGGTAGCCCTCCAAAGCCACTTTCAACGGTTGATGCTCATCGCCCACTTGAATGCTGGAGCCCGCATACAAACCAGGCAATGTGGCACCCGAACGCACCAACACCGGCACGCCGGCATGCATCATGAAGGCGACCGGTGGATTCACCCATTTCATGCTGGGGCTCGACCCCGCCGGACAATCGGTGGCCCGGTGCGCAAATTTACCCCCTACAGGACGCGCGTCGCAAAACGCCGCAAAATCGCCTCGAATTTGATCCCGGCTCAGCGCTGCGTAATGTGCCAGGCAGGAGGCCCAATCCGTAGGCCAGCCCAAGGTTTGAACCAGCTCGCGCGGCAGCCCAAATGGCAGGTCAAAGGCCCCTACCCAATCTCTTGGCTGCGACAGCCAGCCTTCAAACGCCGCCAGAGATGCAAAACGCTCTAAATTCGATAGCTGTATTCGCCCATCTCGTAAGGCTCCAAGAGCTACGACAATGCTTTTCTTGGCATTAGGTGCACTTGAAAAATCGCACCCCAGCAACAACGGTGGGCGGTCAGCCGACCCACCATCAGGCATCACACATCAGGCCCGGCCGATGATGGACGCGGTAGCCATCAGTTCATCAAGTAGGGCCAGCGACACCTGTCCGGACACTGAATAGGGATCGAGTTCAGGTTTTTCAGCGTACTTGAGCAAAATAGACGCGTTGATGCGCGTCATATTGACCTCGCCCATGGTCCAGCCAGCAAAGCGACGTTCCGAGATTTCTTCATAGTGCAGCAAAACCACGTCTTTGTGGCGCACATCACGTTGAATATGACCATAGAGTTCACTGATGGCCATACGGCCACCTTCGATGGCCTGCAAGAAAATGCCCCCGCCGTAACACAACACGCCCGTGACACCGGTGCTCGGGTTGTGGTCGCGGGACTGATGCAAGATCGATTCAATGGCTTCAGGACGCGTGTCAACTGCCCGGCTGGCATAAAGTAAACGAACCAACATGGTTATCCTTTCTGGGGAATGAGAGACAAAAATTCGCGGCGCAAATTGGCGTCTTTCAGGAAGCTGCCGCGCATTACCGAATTGATCATCTTGCTGTCAGGATCTTTGACGCCACGCCAACTCATGCAAAAGTGACTGGCCTCCATGACAATCGCCAAGCCATCAGGCTGGGTTTTTTGTTGAATCAAGTCTGCCAGCTGCACCACCGCTTCCTCCTGAATTTGAGGACGACCCATCACCCACTCAGCCAGGCGAGCGTACTTGGATAGACCGATCACATTGGTGTGTTCGTTGGGCAGTACCCCAATCCAGATTTTGCCCATGATCGGACAGAAATGGTGGCTACAGGCGCTGCGTACCGTGATCGGACCGACGATCATCAGTTCGTTGAGATGCTCCGCATTCGGGAATTCGGTGATGGGTGGGGCCTTGACGTAGCGCCCCTGGAACACCTCTTTCAGGTACATCTTGGCCACACGCCGCGCCGTTTCATCGGTGTTGTGATCATGCTCAAAGTCAATCACCAAGCTGCCCAAGACACCTTGCATCTTCTCCTCAACTTCATCGAGCAGCAATTCAAGCTCGCCGGGTTGAATGAAATCGGCGATGTTGTCATTGGCATGGAACCGCTTACGCGCGGCCTTGACCCGCTCACGGATTTTGACCGACACCGGAATACCTTCGTCTTGTTCTGCTGGGTTCATGGTAAAGATGTAGAAATAATTGAAGTCGAATCGTATCAGTGTTTTAACACTAAGGTTATTCAGCTATAGACCCCTTAATTGCTGAAAAGTTAGCTATAAATTTAGTAGCGTCTTCCCGTCACAAACAAGAGCAGCCGCATCAACCGATAGGCCAATGCATCAAACACCCGCTGGCGCATGTTGCGCTTGGCATGCTGATGCACATCCACCCGCTTGGCATCAAGGCATATCGCCTGCTCAAGCGACTGCTGCAAACCTTGTGCAAAAGCCTCGTCTTGCACCACCACATTGGCCTCGCGCGCCAGCAACAGACTCAAGGGGTCCAAGTTGGATGAGCCAACCGTCGCCCAGCGGCCGTCCACCACGGCCACCTTGGCGTGCATAAAACTCGGTGTGTACTCGTAAATCTCGACGCCCGCTGCCAGCAGTGGGGCATAAAGCGCATTGGCTGCATGGAACTGCATGAAGTATTCGTAACGCCCTTGCAACAGCAGACGCACCCGCACGCCTCGCCGTGCCGCATGAATCAGGCCTTGGCGAATTTTTCGACCTGGTAAAAAATACGCATTGGCCACAATAATGTCACGCCGTGCATCTCCCAGGGCATGCCTGTAGGCCCGCTCAATTGAGGAGCGAAAACGCAGATTGTCACGCAACACCAACTCCGCTGCAGCACCACCCATGGCGACCTCAACCGGGACTGACTTGCGTTTCAGTTGAACTGCCCGCTGCAAGGCTTGCCAGGCGCCAGCCCAATCTACCCGCTGTGCGCGTTGCGCGGCTTGCATGCGCCACCAAAACTGGCTCATGGCCAGGTGCGTGGCTTGCACCAATGGACCAGTCACACACACAGAAAAGTCATAGCGCGGTGCAGCCAACTCACCATGGTTCGGGTCAAACCAATCGTCCAGCACATTCATACCGCCGCAGAAAGCCACTTGGCCATCGACCACGCACAACTTGCGGTGCAGTCGCCGCCAGCGGCTGGGTACCAACAAACCCAAACGCCCCAATGGCTTGAACACGCGCCACTGCACACCCACCTCAGCAAATCGCGCTGGCCACGGCACTGGCAATTCCGGTGTGCCAATGCCATCTACGACCACATACACCGCCACACCGCGCGCAGCGGCACGCGCCAACGCCTGCGCCACCAGCTCGCCACCGCCCTGCACATTGAAGATGTAGGTTTCCAGCCTAACTTCGTGCAAGCTGGCGTCGATGGCCTGCACCAGTGCCGCAAAAAAAGCCTGTGACCCTTTGAGCAACTTCAGCTGATGACCGACTTGATGCGACTTCACCGGGCGCTCAAACGGTCAAGGCAAATTCAGCAATCAACGGCAAATGGTCTGACATGCGGCCCCAGATACGTCCGCGCGGCACAGTCAGACCCATCGGCTTGAGTCCCCTGGCAAACACGTAGTCCAGCTGTGCCAAGGGCAAACGCGACGGAAAGGTCGGGTGCGGCACATCCCAGGTGTGCAGACCCACCTGCGCCAGCGCATCTTGCACCAAAGTGCCCCAATCGTTGAAATCACCCGCCACCAACAGCGGGGCATCTGGCGCAATTTCACGCAAAATGAAACGTTGCAATTGCGCAACCTGACGCGCCCGACTGGCTTTAACCAAACCCAAATGCACCACCAGCACATGTACCTCACGCCCGTGGACATTGAGTGAGACATGCAAAAATCCACGCTGCTCCAAACGGTGATCTGACATGTCCTCATGCTGGTGCGTCAGTACTGGCCAACGCGACAGCAACGCGTTGCCATGCTCACCATGGCGTGTGATGGCATTGGTACGGTACACCGCCTCATAACCTTGCGGCGCCAGAAAATCTGCTTGCGTCTGCTCTGGCCATAAGGAAAAACGCTTTGCCTCCAAGCGGTTGTGTTGACGTACCTCCTGCAGGCACACCACATCGGCGTCGAGCGACTCGACGGCCAGCGCCAAGTTGTGAATCTCCAGACGGCGCATGGGTCCCAGTCCCTGCACGCCTTTATGAATGTTGTAAGTTGCAACTCTGACGATGTTCAAGTTATACCTCTTGATTTTGCAAACCTGGGCAACATCAAGCACGCCTCAGCGTTCGATGGTGAAAAGCACAGGTGAGCGGCCTCCCGGTAGGGCAACCACTGGTGGTCCGTATGCTCGCGTGGACTGAGCCTGATGGGCGTGCCCTGCGGCACCTGTAAACCAAACAGGTGCTCGGTGTTGTGCAACACACCAGGAGCATACCGGTAGCGCCAGCGCGGGTAAATCTCATACACATTTTCAAGCTGCCAATCCTGCAAATAACCCGCGAAGGGAGCGCCCGGACTGCAGTCGACGCCCGTTTCTTCAAGCACTTCGCGACGCGCAGTCTGCTCAAACGATTCCTGCAAGTCATCTTTACTGCCAGTCACCGACTGCCAGAAATCATCGGCATCTGCACGTTTGATCAGCATCACCTCAAGCGCCGGGGTATAAATCACCACAAGTACGGACTGAGGAATCTTGAATGTGGGCACTGAAACAGCCCTGGTAAGTGCCTTCATCTGAGCGGTCTTTTGACGTTCATGACGAAGACATCTTAAGACCTCAACCGCCCGTTAATCCGCCTTTACCGGCTCTGCCGTCCGCAAGCGAATGTGCAATTCACGCAACTGTTTTTCATCCACGGGTGACGGTGCCTGCGTCAACAGGCACTGGGCACGCTGGGTCTTGGGAAATGCGATCACATCACGAATCGATTCGGCGCCGGTCATCAGCGTCACGACGCGATCCAGCCCAAAGGCCAGCCCGCCATGAGGGGGCGCACCATATTGCAGTGCGTCAAGCAGAAAACCAAATTTAAGTTGAGCCTCGTCGGGTGAGATCTTCAGCGCATCAAACACTTTTTGCTGCACGTCGGCGCGGTGGATACGCACTGAGCCACCACCCATTTCCCAGCCATTGAGCACCATGTCGTAACCCTTGGAAATGCACTTCTCGGGCGCCGTCACCATGTAGTCTTCGTGGCCATCTTTCGGCGCGGTAAACGGATGATGCACTGCCATCCAGCGGTCGGAGTCTTCATCGTGTTCGAACATGGGGAAGTCAACCACCCACATCGGCGCCCAACGGTCTTCAAACAAGCCATTTTTCTTTCCAAAAACGCTGTGACCAATCTTGATGCGCAAGGCACCGATCGCATCGTTAACGATTTTTTCCTTGTCAGCACCAAAGAAGATCAGGTCTCCGTCTTTCGCTCCAGTGCGCTCCAGCACAGCGGTCAAGGCGACGTCGTGGATGTTCTTGACGATGGGACTTTGCAAACCATCGCGACCCTTGGCCAATTCATTGACGCGGATGTAGGCCAGACCCTTGGCACCGTAAATCTTGACGAACTCGGCGTAAGCGTCGATCTCGCTACGGCTGATTCCACCACCTTCCACCGATCCACCTGGCACGCGCAGGGCGACCACACGACCACCCTTCATATTGGCAGCACCCGAAAACACCTTGAAATCGACATCGGTCATCACGTCGGTGACTTCCGCGAATTCAAGCTTGACGCGCAGATCAGGCTTGTCAGAGCCATACCGATGCATCGCTTCCTGGTATGTCATGACCGGAAAATCTCCCAAATCCACATTGATGGTGTTCAAGAACACCGTCTTGATCATGCCCTGGAACATGGCACGAATTTCTTCTTCGTCCATGAACGAGGTTTCAATGTCGATCTGGGTGAATTCAGGCTGGCGATCAGCGCGCAGGTCTTCGTCGCGGAAACACTTCGTGATTTGGTAATAGCGGTCAAAACCAGCCACCATCAGCAATTGTTTGAACAACTGTGGGCTTTGCGGCAACGCAAAAAAGTGACCATCATGCACACGGCTGGGCACCAGGTAGTCACGCGCACCTTCGGGCGTGCTCTTGGTGAGCATGGGCGTTTCGATGTCAACAAAGCCATTGGCATCAAGAAACTTGCGCACTTCCATGGCGACGCGGTAGCGCAGCATCAGGTTGTTTTGCATGTAGGGGCGGCGCAGGTCAAGCACGCGGTGCGTCAGGCGAGTGGTCTCGCTCAGGTTTTCTTCATCCAGTTGGAACGGCGGGGTGACGGAAGGGTTGAGCACCTTGAGTTCATGGCACAGTACCTCAACCTTTCCGCTCTTCAAGTTTTCATTCACAGTGCCATCGGGGCGCGCCCTCACCAAGCCTTTGACCTGAATGCAAAACTCGTTGCGCAGGTCTTCAGCCACACCAAACATCTCTGCCCGGTCCGGGTCGCACACCACCTGCACATAACCCTCGCGGTCGCGCACATCGACAAAAATTACACCGCCGTGGTCGCGCCGACGGTTCACCCAGCCGCATAAAGTCACTGTCTCGCCCATCAGAGCTTCAGTCACCAAACCACAATAATGAGAACGCATCGCCATAAAACTGCTTTCAGTGGCCACCTGAATCAGGTGGCAAGGTTGTCAAAAAATTATTTGGGCACATTGCCCGTCAAAGACGCGGGCGCGACCGAACCCATCGAGAGCACATAAGTCAGCGCTTCATCCACACTCATCTTGAGCTCAATCACATCGCTGCGCGGCAGCATGAGAAAAAAGCCGCTGGTGGGATTGGGTGTGGTGGGCACATAAACACTGACAAAGTCCGGCCCCAGGTGCGACGCCACCTCACCACCGGGCTTGCCCGTCTGGAACGCAATCGTCCAAGACCCGGCGCGTGGATATTGCACCAGCAACGCGGTGCGAAAGGCATTGCCATTGCTCGAAAACAGTGTGTCAGAGACTTTTTTAACGCTGTTGTAAATGGTTTTAAAAACCGGAATCCTGGTCAGCAGCCGATCCCATTGAAGCAACCACCAGCGTCCTGCCACGTTGGACACCAAGGCACCGGTGATCAACAGACCACCAAACACCAGCACCACGCCCAGACCAGGGATGTGTTTGAAGCGCTCAAGCAGACCCGACACCGCGTCAGACATCACCGCCTGCAGACCAGATACCAAGCCGATGAAAATGCCATCCAGCAAACCCACCAGCCACAAAAGCACCCAGATGGTGATTGCCAGGGGCAACCAGACCAACAAGCCAGTAAGAAGGTATTTTTTAAACGGCACAGTAACTTTCAGAAAAGTGTTCAGCTTAATGACACGCGCAGCCCGTGCTGCAACCACCGGACGAGGCCGTTGGCGCGTCAGGTTTGGCCACGGATGGCGTGCTGGCAGCGGTGTCCGCCGCGGCGGCGGCAGCTGGGGCTGCTGGGGCTGCTGCAGCCGCACCGCCACTACCACCCTTGAAATCAGTCGCGTACCAACCCGAACCCTTCAATTGGAAACCCGCTGCGGTCAACTGTTTGGAAAAAGTTGCCTTGCCACATTCGGGACAATCACTCAATACGGGATCAGAGATTTTTTGCAACACGTCCTTGGCAAACCCGCAGGCGCTGCATTTATAGGCGTAAATAGGCATGGTGTGTAAGCTTAAAAGTGAATTGCAAAGCCTGTGATTATAAATCTGCACCTCAGTGCAGAAAGACCGGGTAGGCAAGCTAGAAAAGTCGAACCCGTACCAGTATTTGCATGACGATCAAGCCAAGTACAAAGCCAATACCACCATAGATGAGGGTCTGCAACAGCCGGTTGGTCCGCTTTTGCTCTGCCAACAAGGCACGCAACTCTGGTGAACTTGCCGAAGCCGGGGGGTGCTTCAAGAATTCAAACAACATGCGTGGCAACTCTGGCAACATTTTGGCGTAGCGCGGCGCTTCATTGCGCAACTCGTCCAACAGCTTCTTGGGACCAATCTGCGCCAGCATCCATTTTTCAAGAAATGGTTTTGCCGTGTGCCAAAGGTCAAGTTCGGGATCCAGGTCCCGGCCAAGACCTTCAATGTTGAGCAAGGTTTTTTGCAACAACACCAGTTGCGGCTGAATTTCAACCTGAAAGCGTCTGGAGGTCTGAAACAAGCGCATCAACACCATACCCAAGGATATTTCTTTCAAGGGCCGGTCAAAGTAGGGCTCACAGACCGAGCGAATGGCCGCCTCAAGCTCGTCAACCCGGGTTGACGCGGGTGCCCAGCCAGACTCAATGTGCAGCTCAGCCACCCGCTTGTAATCACGCCGGAAAAATGCGGTGAAATTTTGCGCAAGGTACTCTTTATCGATCTCGGTCAGGGTACCAACAATGCCAAAATCCAGTGAAATGTAACGACCAAACGTGGCGGGCTCGATGCTGACCTGGATGTTGCCCGGGTGCATGTCGGCGTGGAAAAAACCGTCGCGGAACACCTGGGTAAAAAAGATGGTGACGCCATCGCGTGCCAGCTTGGGGAAATCAATGCCCGCCGCACGCAAACGCTCGACCTGGTTGATGGGTATGCCCTTCATGCGCTCCATCACCATCACATCCGGCATGCAGTAATCCCAAAACATCTCGGGAATCATCACCAGATCCAGGTCAGCCATATTGCGGCGAAGCTGTGCCGAGCTTGACGCTTCCCGCACCAGATCCAGCTCGTCATGCAGGTACTTGTCAAATTCCGCAACCACTTCACGCGGCTTCAGGCGCTTGCCATCGTCCGAGAAACTCTCCACCCAGCCGGCCATCATGCGCAGCAAATCCAGGTCTTTGTCAATGACGGTCAGCATGCCGGGTCGCAGCACCTTGACAGCCACATCCCGATGCAACCCTTGTTTGTCTTTTAGCACCGCAAAGTGCACCTGTGCAATTGACGCGCTCGCCACAGGCTCACGTTCAAACGACACAAAAATTTCATCAACCGATTTTCTGAACGCACGTTCAATGAGGCCAACCGCCACACCACTCGGGAAAGGCGGCACACGGTCTTGCAGCATCGCCAACTCGTCGGCAATGTCCACCGGCAACAAGTCGCGCCGGGTCGACAGTACTTGTCCGAATTTGACGAAAATCGGCCCCAGGCTTTCAAGTGCCATGCGAATACGCTGGCCGCGCGGCGCATCCAGCTTGCGGCCGATGGTCAGAACGCGTGAAACCCTCAGCAGCCAGGGCTTCTTGAAACTTGTGAGGGCGAGTTCATCCAAGCCGTAGCGCAGCATCACCCAAAGGATGAAGGCACCGCGAAAAAGACGCGTCATTTGGCCGACTTGCCCGGCACAAAGGCCGCAGCCTTTGTGATGAACTGACGCAGGCTGCTGCTCATGGCCTGAGCCATCTGGCTCAGCGAGTGGGCAGGAACGTCGCCAATGACACGCGCCAGATCTTCTTCCAGATCCCATCGCACGTGCTCGGTCAACCAATTGATCTCAGCGGCCAACTGAACATCACCCTCAATGCGCACGGCGGGCTTGTCACCGCGCAACGCAGCTTGTGCCAGTGCAACAGGCGATTCTTCGGTGGCCGTCATCACCAGATCAGGTGTGGCGTCTGGTGCGGCCAAATCCAGCAGACCCGCCGGTGTCGCCACCAGTCTGAAGTTGAACGAGCGCCACTGCACCAGCATCACCTGGTCTTTTTGTCGGGCCAAGCGGACCATGGCCTCGGCCTCCTGCATCAACACATGGTTGAGCAGCAGCACCACGCGGCGCTGGATCTCGTTGACCGCCCATGCAGGGGGCTGCAGACTGGGGAGTGGAAGTTTCTGGAGGAAACCCTCCAGCAATGAAAAAGGGGACTGTGTTGCCATAGTCCCCGATTATTCCCGCAATTGGATGCAATTTATTTATTGCAAGGCCTGAACCCCTGCAACCAGCCAGCCATTGCTGCCGTTTTTCGCTTTGATCATGTTCCAAACCTCGCGGAATGGGCTCGGACCTGAAGATGGCTCCTCCCGAATCATGCCGGAAAACTCGACGCTGGCCATATAGTCATTGCCCAAGTCTTCAATACCCAGCAGGTGGGCTTCGATCATCACCACTTCAGTCAGGTTAACCGGGCCGCCCGTGTGGGCCTCACGTTCGGCCAATTGCGCCTGGATTTCTTTGAGCATGGTGTCGGTCATCATCACACGCAACGCAGCCATGTCAGATTTGTCCCACGCGGCCTGCAGTGACACAAAGTTGGCCTTGGCAGCCGTCAGAAAACCGTCACTGTCAAAGCCAGCGGGAATACCCCAGGACTGCGAACCGGCCAAGCCAGAGCCAATCATGGAACCCGACAAGGCAGCGGTGGAAGAGGTTGCTGCCGAGCTGTCAAATGCCGCGGTATTGCGCTCCCAGGGGCGGGCAGACGCATCGTTGCCAACGTTTTCCGGGCGGTAGCTGGCCGGCACCGGGGTTTGACCCACCGAACCTGCGCCCTGAAACGCAAAAGGTGATGCAGCTTGCGCTGACCCCTGATTTTTGCGACGCATAAACCAGCCGACCGCCACCATGATCACCAACGCCAACAAGGCAAACATCATGAATTGGCCCATGGCTTCGCCCAGTCCCAACGAACTTGCCAGCCAAGCCAGACCCAAGCCGGCGGCCAAACCGCCGAGCATCGCACCCCAAGGTTTCTTGGGCGCTGCAGCCGCCGCTGCGGGAGTGGCTGGCGCGGGAGATTTTGCGGTACTGTTCACGCCGGTCGCGGGCGCCGTTGGTGTGGCCTGGCGCTGCGTGACGTTGCTGGACTGCTGGCCGAACGACTTGCCGCCACCAAAGCGCTTGGCCGCATCTGCATGGCCGGTCACCAACACCAGACACATGGTCATCACCGAAAGCCAACGTTTCATAACATCTCCAAAATTAGATTTAGATCAACATTTAATACCGACGTGCAAGGCTACCAGACCCCCCGTCAAATTGTGGTAGTCCACATGGCCAAAGCCATTAGCCTTCATCAGGGATTTGAGTTCTTCCTGGCTGGGATGCATGCGAATCGACTCGGCCAGATATTTGTAGCTTGAGGCATCACCGGCCACCCACTCGCCCAGCTTGGGCAGCACCTTGAACGAATACCAGTCATAGGCTTTCTCCAATGGCTTGGCCACTTTGGAAAACTCAAGCACAAGCAGCTTGCCGCCCGGTTTCAGCACACGGTTCATCTCTTTCAAGGCCACGTCTTTGTGCGTCATGTTGCGTAGGCCAAAAGCCACCGTGACCAAATTGAAATGATTGTCCGGAAACGGCAACTTTTCAGCGTCACACACCAACGTGGGCAACACCACGCCGGCATCCACCAGCCGATCACGACCGGTACGCAGCATGGCTTCATTGATGTCGGTGTGGACCACTTGACCAGCTTTGCCCACTTTTTTTGCAAACGCCAAGGCCAGGTCTCCGGTGCCACCCGCGATGTCCAGCACCTTGTCGCCTTCGTGCACATTGGCCACCGTGACGGTGTAAGCCTTCCAGACGCGATGCAAGCCCATCGACATCAAGTCGTTCATCAGGTCATATTTCGGCGCAACGGAATCAAAGACGCTCTTGACGTGCGTGGCTTTTTCAGTTTCGTCAACGTTCTGGTAGCCAAAGTGGGTAGTGCTCATGGGTGCGATGGTAGTGGTGAACTCACAGGCCGGTGCGTCTTGCCCGGTCGGACTGCAAGGATTTGTGGCAAATATGATGAAACTAGCCTCTAGCCCTTATAGGTAGTTCGCAAGTTGCTATTCATTAAATAGCACTCGCTCGAAGCATGTCTCAATGGCTGGCGCAACTGGAACCCGCCTTTTCAGCCATGGGGGCATCACGGTCGACCCCGGCAGCTTCCAGCCGTGCGGTGTAATCGGCCCAAAGCTTGTCCTGCTGCGATCCCAGAAAGTACAGGTAGTCCCAAGAGAAAATGCCGGATTCGTGACCATCCGAGAACGCCGGTTGCACAGCGTAATTACCCACCGGCTCAAGGCCGGTCAGGGTCACCTCACGTTTGCCGGTTTGCAGCGTTTCCTGGCCCGGGCCATGGCCTGCCACTTCAGCCGACGGGCTGTACACCCGCATCAGCTCGAACGGAATACGGAACTCAGCACCGTCAGAAAAACTGATTTCCAGCACACGCGACTGGCTGTGCACCGTGATGTTGACGGGTGACGGAGCGCCCGATTGCAAACCTGCCATGATGAATCTCCTTATGTAATTTGAAAATTGCCGAGGGAATCGGTCAAACCAGCACACGCTCAATGCCGCCATCGTTGGCCACCTTGACGTAATCAGGCATCCACTGCTCACCCAGGATCTGGTTGGCCATTTCCACCACGATGTAGTCGGCTTGCAGCAGCCCATTCTGCAAATCATCGCCGAAACGACTCAAACCTTGCAGGCAGGCAGGACAAGAGGTGAGCATCTTGATGTTGTCCTTGGCGCCGACACCGGGCAACTGTCGCAACGCCGCTTCGCCCTTGAGAATTTCTTCTTCCTTGCGAAAACGCACCTGGGTCGAAATGTCGGGCCGGTTCAGTGCCAGCGTGCCAGACTCACCGCAGCATCGCTCGGACTGGATGACGTTGTCGCCCAGCAAAGCTTTCACGGTCTTGATGGGTTCCTGCAATTTCATGGGGCTGTGGCACGGGTCATGGAACAAAAACGCACCGGCGTTGGCCAGCGTGATGCCTTTTTCCAGCAGATATTCATGGATGTCAATGATGCGGCAGCCGGTGAAGATCTTGTCAAACTCGTAGCCCTGCAACTGGTCGTAGCAGGTGCCACAACTCACCACCACGGTTTTGATATCAAGGTAGTTCAGCGTGTTGGCAACGCGGTGAAACAACACCCGGTTGTCGGTGATCATCTTCTCGGCTTTGTCGAACTGACCGGCGCCTCGCTGCGGGTAGCCGCAACACAAATAGCCCGGTGGCAGCACGGTTTGCACACCCGCGTGCCACAACATTGCTTGCGTGGCCAGGCCCACCTGGCTGAACAGGCGCTCGGAACCACAACCGGGGAAATAAAACACCGCCTCGGTCTCGGCCGTGGTGGTTTTCGGGTTGCGGATGATCGGCACGTAGTCCCGGTCTTCAATGTCGAGCAAGGCGCGCGCGGTCTTTTTGGGCAGGCCGCCTGGCAGCTTCTTGTTGATGAAATGAATCACCTGCTCCTTGATCGGTGCCGCGCCCAAGGACGCTGGCGGCGCCTCGGTCTGCTTGCGGGCAATGACTTTCAGCAGGTCAGCGGCCAGACGCTGCGACTTGATGGCCAGGTTCACCATCACCGAGCGTGCCAGTTTGATGGTCTCGGGGTTGGTCGCATTGAGCATGAACATGGCCGCAGCGCCTGCAGGCCTGAAACTCTTCTTGCCCATCTTGCGCAACAGGTTGCGCATGGCCATCGACACATCGCCAAAGTCGATCTTTACCGGGCAAGGCGACAGACACTTGTGGCACACCGTGCAGTGGTCGGCTACATCTTCAAACTCTTGCCAATGCTTGATGCTGACACCCCGACGGGTCTGCTCTTCGTACAAAAATGCCTCCACCAGCAGCGAGGTGGCCAAGATCTTGTTGCGCGGACTGTAGAGTAAATTGGCACGCGGCACGTGCGTCGCACACACCGGTTTGCACTTGCCGCAGCGCAGGCAGTCTTTCACGCTGTCGGCAATGGCGCCAATGTCGCTTTGTTGCATGATCAGCGATTCATGCCCCATCAAACCAAAGCTTGGGGTGTAGGCGTTGGTCAGATCAGAATTTAATGAAAAATTGGCCTCTAGCCCTTGTAATGATTGCGCTAATAGCTCTTTATTTCGTAGCAACTTACCTTTGTTGAAACGCCCTTCCGGGTCAACTCTGGCCTTGTAATCGGTGAACGGCTGCAACTCGGCGTCGCTCAAAAACTCCAGCTTGGTGATGCCAATGCCATGCTCACCCGAGATCACGCCGTCCAGGCTGCGGGCCAGCGCCATGATGCGTTTGACCGCGCCATGGGCCGCTTGCAACATGTCGTAGTCGTCGCTGTTGACCGGA
>JBBQZG010000007.1:0-44702 GCA_038207945.1 Burkholderiales bacterium | reverse complement strand
GCCAGCAGCAGGGTCAAACCCAGCGCTGTAGGTGCCCAGATGCGGTGATGTGATGAGAATCGGTTGGGGTGGGCGTCAGCAGAGGGTGCGCAGGGGAGCAACATGGCGGGATTCCTGAAAAAAAGAAAGCCCAAAAGAGGGCATCAGCAGAACTAAAAACTGTCGTTGATTTTTTCAGAAGTATACATACAATCATGAATGTAAGTTAATAACCCTGCAAGAAAACACCGCCATGGCCCGTCGTACCAAAGAAGATGCCGAAGACACCCGCCACCAGTTGCTGGAGGCGGCGCAGCGCGTGTTTGCCGAGAAAGGGGTGTCGCGCACCTCGCTGCAGGACATTGCGCAAGCCGCTGGCGTGACACGCGGGGCAATCTACTGGCACTTCAAAAACAAGGCCGAGTTGTTCAACGCCATGATGGACAGTGCCATTTTGCCGATGGAACAAACCATGCAGCAGATTGGCCACGATGCGGCACAAGATCCGCTGGCCGAGCTGGAGCGCGCCATGTTGCAGACCATGCACAGCATTGAATCCGATGCGCGTACCCGCGCCATTTTTGAAGTGGCCACCTTGAAAGTGGAATACGTGGACGAGCTGCTGGCCGTCAAGCAACGTCATGTGCAGTGCTATCTGGACGGCACACACCAGATGCAGCGCAGTCTGGAGGACGCTGCAGCACGGCGTGTGGTCACGCTGGCGGTGCCGGCAGACGTGGCCGCGCATGGCTTGCACGCGCTGATGGTCGGCCTGATCCACACCTGGGTGCTGGACCCCTCCGCGTTCAAGTTGGTGGTGGTGTCACAAGCGGCCTTTCGCACGTATTTCTCAGGGTTGGGTTTCAAATCCTGATCGTTGTGTTGCCTCTAAACTTGCCAGCTATGGCAAAAGACTATTGTGTGTTGGGGATTGAGTCCTCGTGTGATGAGACCGGGGTAGCGCTGGTTCGGGTATGTGGCCAGGATCTGCCAGTGCTGCTGGCGCATGCGCTTTACAGCCAGATCGAGATGCACCAGGCCTATGGCGGTGTGGTGCCGGAGCTGGCCAGTCGCGACCACATTCGCCGTGTGTTGCCGCTCACGCAAGAGGTGTTGCATGAATCCGGCAAGACTTTGCAAGATGTGGATGTGGTGGCGTTTACACGTGGGCCGGGGCTGGCCGGTGCGCTGCTGGTGGGGGCCGGTGTGGCGTGTGCACTGGCTGCGGCATTGGGCAAGCCGGTGTTGGGTGTGCATCACCTTGAAGGGCATTTGTTGTCACCGTTTTTAAGTGCCGACCCGCCCGAGTTTCCTTTTGTGGCCTTGCTGGTTTCGGGCGGGCACACGCAGCTGTTGCGGGTCGATGGGGTAGGGCGCTACCAAATCCTGGGTGAAACCATTGACGACGCGGCGGGTGAGGCATTTGACAAGTCGGCCAAGTTGCTGGGCCTGGGCTATCCGGGTGGCCCGGCGTTGTCCAGATTGGCTGAGGTCGGCAACCCGGCCGCGTTCAAATTGCCACGCCCCTTGCTGCACAGTGACAGCCTGGATTTTTCCTTTGCCGGCCTGAAGACGGCGGTGATGATGCAGGCCAAAAAGCTTGGCCTGGCGCAGGCCTGCGCGGTCGAGTTGTTGCCGCAAAGCGTACTGGCCGATGTTGCAGCTTCTACCGAGGCGGCGATTGTGGAGGTGCTGGTAAAAAAGTCGCTGGCCGCTTTGAAGCAAACCCAACTTAAACGTTTGGTGGTGGCAGGTGGCGTAGGGGCCAACCGCAGCTTGCGCGGGCAACTCAATGCTGAATGTGTCAAGCGCAGTGTGCGGGTGCATTACCCCGAGTTGGACTTGTGCACTGACAACGGCGCGATGATTGCCATGGCTGGTGCCATGCGGCTGCAGTCGGGCATTCAGAATGCCGACGAGGTTTATGCGTTTGATGTCAAACCGCGCTGGCCGCTGGATGCGATTCCGGTAAACATTTGAATAAATCGAGCTCCAGTCCTTTATTTATATACGTAAGTAGCTATATAAATAGTAGTTGATTTTGGTCCGGGTAAGCGCACATGGCAGCCTGTACACTGCGCAGCGTTCTGAGCGAACCAGCCGCCTGCCTCCAGTTTGGTGAGTGACAGGGCTGAACTTTAGAAAATATTTGAGATGTTGAAAAAAGCAATGGTTCGGGCCGCGTTGGGGCTCGCAATGGTGACTTCTTTTCCTGTGGTTGCGTTGGCCCAAGCGGAGGGTGCCCCGGTCAAGATTGCCATGATTGAAGGCTTGAGTGGTCCCTTCGGCAACACCGGTGAAGCGGTTTTTCGTAACCTGATCTGGGCAGTAGAACGCGTCAATGCCAGAGGCGGTGTGACACTGACTTCGGCAGCGGGTGTTGCGGCTGGCAAGCATCCCTTGGCGCTGGAGCGTTACGACAGCAAGGGTCAGACGGAAGAAGCGTTGTCAGCATTGAAGTCGGCTATTGACGATGGTGCCAGGTTCATCATGCAGGGCAATTCCTCTGCCACAGCAGCCGCGTTGATTGACGCCATCAACAAACACAATGAACGCGAACCGGCCAAGCGGGTGCTGTTTCTGAACTATTCGGCCGTTGATCCGATTTTGACCAATGAGAAATGCAGTTTTTGGCATTTCAGATTTGATGCCCATGCCGACATGCGCATGAGTGCGCTGATGTCGGTGTTGAAAGATGACCAAGCACTCAAAAGTGTCTACATCCTTGGCCAGGATTACAGCTTTGGCCATGCGGTGGCGCGCGAGGCCAAGCGCCAGCTCAAGCTGTTGCGCCCGGACGTGCAATTGGTGGGCGAAGAACTGCACCCCATGGGGCGAGTGAAAGACTTTTTACCTTATGTCGCCAAAATCAAGGCCAGCGGGGCGCAGGCAGTGATCACCGGCAACTTTGGCAATGACCTGACTTTGCTGGTCAAGGCGGCCAGGGACGTTGGGTTTGATGGCAAGTTTTACACCTTCTACGGCAACGCTTTGGGTGCACCGGCCGCGATTGGTGACGCGGGCGTTGGTAAAGTGGTGGCCGTGGCCGACTGGTTGCCCAACGTGCAAAACGCGCAGAGCGAGGCCTTTTACAGCGCGTTTCGTGCCCGTTTCCCCAAGCCAGCAGATGACTACGTGCACATGCGCATGCAGCTGATGGTGGAAGCCCTGGCGCAGGCCATTGACAAGGCGGGGTCTTTGAATTCGATCACGGTCGCCGCACAGCTGGAAAGGGCCAGCGTCACTTTTGCTTCACAAACCGGCATCATGCGTGCGGTTGACCACCAGTTTCAGCAGCCGCTGGTAGTGGGGGTGATGGACAAGCTCGGCGCGCCCGGAGTGAAGTTTGACGTCGAAGGCTCAGGTTACGGCTTTCGTGTCGTCAAAACCCTTGCCGCCGCCAGCGCGGCGCAGCCCACCACCTGTCACATGCAGCGTCCTGGGGTTTAGCGCCAGGGTGCGGCGAGGGCCCCTAAATCGTACCAAGGGCGTCACGGTCGGCGCTCTGGCTATAATCCGAGGCTCTGCAAATCGCAGCAGTGCACGTCAGGGGCAGTTCCAGCGCCTGACGCAAGTTATTCACTTACAGGAAAAATCATGATTGCATCCAGTATCAAAGCCGCTGTTGTCAAAGACAACGCACGCCAAGCCGGTGACACCGGTAGTCCGGAAGTCCAAGTCGCCTTGTTGACCGCCCGAATCAATGAGCTGACCCCTCACTTCAAAACCCACGCCAAAGACCACCATGGTCGCCGTGGTCTGTTGCGCATGGTGAGCCGTCGCCGCAAACTGCTTGATTACCTCAAATCCAAAGACGCTGACCGTTATGTCGCGCTGATTGCCAAGCTGGGCCTGCGCAAGTAATTGGTTCAGTAAAGAATACAGAGCGCCTGAGTTAGGTCACTAGCTCAGGCGTTTTTTACTTCGGAGATGGCAAAAACGGAGCGAAGCTGTGTCATTCCAAAGCCCCGCGGCCCCAAACGGGTGCGTGGCTCTGGAATGGCATCGTGTTCTGTGATGCGAACTCCGGGCTTCGGCGGGGTGGCCTGCACCCTCCAAACTCACAGGAGATCAAAAAATGACGATGTTCAACAAAGTTAGCAAGACTTTTCAATGGGGCCAAAATACGGTCACCATGGAAACCGGCGAAATCGCACGTCAATCCAGCGGCGCAGTGATGCTGGACATGGATGGCACCGTGGTGCTGGCCACTGTGGTTGCCAAGACAGAAGGCAAGGCTGGCCAGGACTTTTTCCCGTTGACGGTGGACTACCTTGAAAAATCCTATGCGGCCGGCAAGATCCCTGGCAGCTTTTTCAAGCGCGAAGGCCGTCCCAGCGAGTTTGAAACCTTGACCAGTCGTCTGATCGATCGTCCGATTCGTCCGCTTTTTCCTGAAGGCTTTTTTAACGAAGTGCATGTGGTGGTTCACACCCTGTCGCTTAACCCTGAAGTGGATGCTGACATTGCCGCCATGATCGCGGTCAGCGCTGCGCTGTCGGTCAGTGGTGTTCCTTTCAGCGGTCCGATTGGTGCCGCCCGGGTGGGCTACATCAACGGTGAATACGTGCTCAATCCAGGTCAAACCCAGCGCAAATCAAGCCAGCTTGACCTGGTGGTGGCGGGCACCGAAGCGGCTGTGTTGATGGTGGAGTCCGAAGCCGATCAGTTGTCAGAAGAGGTTTTGCTGGGCGCCGTGGTGTTTGGCCATGAGCAAGGCAACGTCGCCATCAACGCGATCCTCGAATTGGTCCGCGATGCCGGCAAGCCGATGTGGGACTGGAAAGCGCCTGCCAAGGACGACACCCTGATCGCCAAGATCGATGCTTTGGCCAAAGACAAGCTGGTCGCTGCCTATCAGATTCGCAACAAGCAAGCCCGTACCCAAGCCTGCCGCAGCGCCTACGCCGAAGTCATGGCGGCCCTGAAGGCTGAAGGCGTGGCGTTTGACAGTGTGGCGATTGAAGGTTTGCTGTTTGACATTGAAGCCAAAATTGTTCGTGGCCAGATTCTGGCAGGCGAGCCCCGCATCGACGGCCGCGACACCCGTACGGTGCGCGCCATTGAAATCCGTAACGGTGTGCTGCCTCGCACCCACGGCTCTGCCCTGTTCACCCGTGGCGAAACCCAGGCGCTGGTGGTGACCACGCTGGGTACCGAGCGTGATGCCCAGCGCATTGACGCCCTGAGCGGTGACTACGAAGATCGCTTCATGCTGCACTACAACATGCCTCCCTTTGCCACTGGCGAAACAGGCCGTGTGGGCACGCCAAAACGCCGTGAAATCGGCCATGGCCGCCTGGCCAAGCGTGCGCTGATTGCCGTGCTGCCCACCAAAGAAGATTTCCCGTACACCATGCGTGTGGTGTCTGAGGTGACCGAATCCAATGGTTCCTCTTCAATGGCGTCGGTGTGTGGTGGTTGCTTGAGCTTGATGGATGCTGGTGTGCCGTTGAAAGCACACGTTGCTGGGATTGCCATGGGCCTGATCAAGGAAGACAACCGCTTTGCGGTGCTGACCGACATCCTGGGAGACGAAGATCACCTGGGCGACATGGATTTCAAGGTGGCAGGTACCACCAACGGCATCACGGCGCTGCAGATGGACATCAAAATCCAGGGCATCACCAAGGAAATCATGCAAGTGGCTTTGGCTCAAGCCAAGGAAGCGCGCATGCACATTCTGGGCAAGATGCAAGGTGCCATGGCCGAAGCCAAGACTGAAGTGTCCAACTTTGCACCGCGCCTGTTCACCATGAAGATCAACCCCGAGAAGATTCGTGATGTGATCGGCAAAGGTGGTTCGGTGATTCGCGCATTGACCGAAGAAACCGGTACGCAAATCAACATTGATGAAGATGGCACCATCACCATCGCGTCTGCTGACCCGGCCAAGGCTGAGGAAGCGAAACGCCGCATCGAACAGATCACGGCTGAAGTTGAAATCGGCAAGGTCTACGAAGGCCCGGTGGTGAAGATTTTGGACTTTGGCGCGCTGATCAACCTGCTGCCAGGCAAAGATGGTTTGCTGCACATCAGTCAGATTGCCCATGAGCGTGTTGAAAAGGTGACTGACTACTTGTCTGAAGGCCAGATCGTCAAGGTCAAGGTCATGGAAACTGACGAAAAGGGCCGTGTCAAGTTGTCGATGAAGGCGCTGCTGGAGCGCCCGGCACAAGAAAACCGTTCTTGATCGACTGAACGTTGCAATGAAATTGATAGCTCATAGTGCTTTATTAGCAAGGGCTCGAGGCTGATATTGATGAAGGCGATTGAAATCACGCAGTATGGCGACTCGGACGTTTTGCGTCTGGGTGAACGTCCCTTGCCGGTACCTGGGCCGGGGGAGTTGCTCATTCGCGTGAGCGCCAGTGGTATCAATCGACCGGATGTATTGCAACGCAAGGGTTTGTACCCGGTGCCACCGGGTGCATCCGATATTCCTGGGCTGGAAGTGGCGGGTGTGATTGAGCAGGGTGATGCGCTTGCGCTGGCCACCGCAGGTTTGCAGTTGGGTGACCGGGTATGTGCGCTGGTGGCGGGGGGCGGTTATGCGCAGTGGTGCGTGGCACCGGTTGCGCAATGTTTGCCTGTGCCGCAAGGCTTGAGTGACGTGCAGGCCGCAAGTCTGCCTGAGACCTTCTTTACCGTCTGGAGCAATCTGATGGATCGCGGCCGTCTCGTTGCGGGTGAAACTGTGTTGATTCAGGGCGGCACCAGTGGTATTGGCGTCGCGGCCATTCAATTGGCCAAAGCCATCGGTGCCCGCGTGTTTGCGACTGCTGGCAGTAACGAAAAGTGTGCTGCCTGTCTGGCACTTGGGGCAGATGCAGCGATCAATTACAAGACCCTTGATTTTCAGGCCGAGGTCGCGCGGCTAACTGAAGGTCAGGGCGTGGATGTGATTCTGGACATGGTGGCTGGCAGCTACGTGGCCAAAGAGGTGCAGAGTTTGCGTGAGGATGGGCGTTTGGTCATCATCGCGGTGCAAGGCGGTGTGCAAAGTGAGTTCAACGCCGGGTTGGTGTTGCGTCGCCGCTTGACGGTGACCGGCTCTACGCTGCGCGCCCGTCCAGTGGCGTTCAAGGCGGCCATTGCCCAGGCCTGTTTGAAATCTGTCTGGCCGCTGCTGGCATCCGGGCAAATCAAGCCGGTGATTCACAGTGTGTTTGCCGCCAATGATGCGGCCAAGGCGCACGCCTTGATGGAGTCCAACCAACATGTTGGCAAAATAGTTTTGACTTGGGAAAAATCATGAAAAAGAAGCTGATCGCCGGTAACTGGAAAATGAACGGCAGCCTGGCTGCCAATGAATTACTGCTCAAGGGTTTGTTGGCTGTTGTGGGGAAACCTGCCTGCCAAGTGGTGGTGTGTGTGCCGTCTGTGTATACGGCGCAGTGTCAAGGTTTGCTTGTTGGTAGCGCGATTGACCTTGGGGCACAAGATGTCTCAAGCCATGAAAATGGTGCCTACACTGGTGAAATTGCGCCAGCCATGCTGAAAGAATTTGGCGTGCACTACGCCATCGTGGGGCATTCCGAGCGGCGTCAATACCATGGTGAAACGGATGAAGTCGTTGCTGCCAAAGCGCAGCGCGCATTGAGCAGCGGCATCACGCCCATCGTCTGTGTGGGTGAAACGCTGGCTGAGCGCGAGGCTGGTAAGACCGAGGAAGTGGTCAAGCGTCAATTGGCAGCGGTGATTCACACCAATGGCCATTGCATCAGTGAGATTGTGGTGGCTTATGAGCCAGTGTGGGCCATTGGCACCGGGCTTTCTGCGACAGCGGAGCAGGCGCAACAGGTGCACGTGGTACTGCGTTCGCAATTGAAGGCAGCAACGCCCAATGCGGACCGAATTCATTTGCTCTATGGTGGCAGCATGAATGCGGCGAATGCCGCCAGTTTGTTAGCCCAGCCGGACATCGATGGTGGACTCATTGGTGGTGCTGCCCTCAAGGTGCAAGATTTTTTATCAATTATTGCTGCAGCCTCCTGAATACAGGTGAGTTTGCGATTTAATCAGGAGTGATTTATGAATGTTTTGTTGACAATTGTGTTGGCTGTGCAGATGATTTCTGCGGTCGCCATGGTGGGTTTGATTTTGGTTCAGCATGGTAAGGGCGCCGATATGGGTGCCGCGTTCGGTAGTGGTGGTTCGGGCAGCCTGTTTGGTGCCAGTGGCAGTGCCAATTTTTTGTCGCGCACCACGGCAGTATTGGCGACCATCTTTTTTGTCAGTACACTGGCGCTCGCGTATTTTGGTACGCCTCGGGCTGCGGCCACATCTGGCAGTGTGCTCGATAACACCGCTGTGACGGCACCTGCGTCAGTGGTACCTGCACCAGCCGTACCTGCATCAGGCGCCGCACAAATTCCAGCTAAATAATTGCCCCTCAAAATGCCCTCTCCTCAGACGATGTAGGGGGATTTCGAGGTAAACTCAGGGCTGTCTGATGAGGTCGAAAGCCGTTAAGCGGAACGCACCAAATCGGGCAGAAATTACAGCCGTCGTGGTGAAATTGGTAGACACGCTATCTTGAGGTGGTAGTGGCGAAAGCTGTGCGAGTTCGAGTCTCGCCGACGGCACCAAGTTATTTTGTTTGATGTATTTCAATGCGTCAAACAGTCAATTGAATCAAAGTCAACAAATGAATCTTGATCAATATTTGCCAGTCTTGCTTTTCATTTTGATTGGCATTTCAGTTGGCGTCCTGCCTCAGGTTATTGGGTATGTTCTTGGCCCCAACAAACCAGATTCGGCAAAAAACTCCCCTTATGAATGTGGCTTTGAAGCGTTCGGCGATGCACGGATGAAGTTTGACGTCAGGTATTACCTGATTGCCATCCTTTTCATTTTGTTTGATCTGGAAACGGCCCTGCTGTTTCCTTGGGCAATGACGCTCAAGGAATTGGGTCTCTATGGGTTTTTGGTAGGCCTGGAAATTGTGACCATCCTCACGATTGGTTTTGTCTATATGTGGATCAAGGGCGCCCTGGATTGGGAGTAACACAATGATTGAAGGTATTCTCAAAGAGGGCTTTGTCACCACGAGCTATGACGCAGTGGTGAACTGGGCCAAGACGGGTTCAGTTTGGCCGATGACTTTTGGCTTGGCTTGTTGTGCGGTCGAAATGATGCACGCGGCGGCCGCCAGATACGACATCAGTCGTTTTGGTGCGGAGGTGTTTCGTCCCAGTCCGCGACAATCAGATTTGATCATTGTTGCGGGAACCCTCACCAACAAAATGGCACCCGCCTTTCGAAAGGTATACGACCAGATGGCGGAGCCGCGTTGGGTGATCAGCATGGGTTCATGTGCCAATGGTGGTGGTTACTACCACTACAGTTATTCAGTTGTTCGGGGTTGTGATCGCATTGTGCCGGTGGATGTGTATGTGCCGGGTTGCCCGCCCACGGCAGAAGCGCTGATTTATGGAATTATCCAGTTGCAGCGAAAAATCCGTCGCACACAAACCATTGCTCGCACATAAGGGGTTGAAGATGACTTTGTATGCTGTGAACCCGCTTGCGCTTAAAGCGCATGTTGATGCGGTTTTGGATGGAATGATCAAAAGCAGCCTCGTTGCGCTGGATGAACTTACGGTGGTGGTTGACGCTGTCAATTATTTTCAGGTAGCCAAAAAACTGCGCGATGAACCGGGATGCTGCTTTGAGCAAATGGTGGACTTGTGTGGTGTGGATTACTCTGCCTACAGAAATGAAGCCTTAGTCGGTCCCCGGTTTTGTGTGGTGTTGCATTTGCTTTCGGTGAGTTTGAATCAACGCATTCGATTGAAGGTGTTTGTGCCAGATGACTTGTCGCCGGTCTTGCCGTCGGTGTGTCAAATCTGGAGCAGTGCAAACTGGTTTGAGCGTGAAGCCTTTGATCTGTTTGGCATCGTCTTCGAAGGCCACGACGACTTGCGTCGCATTCTGACTGATTACGGTTTCATTGGCCACCCGTTCCGCAAAGATTTCCCGACTTTGGGACATGTGGAAATGCGCTACGACGCCGAGCAAAAGCGTGTGGTTTACCAGCCTATCACGATCGAGCCGCGCGAAATTACGCCGCGCATCATTCGTGAAGAAAACTACGGAGGCCTTGCTAATTAGCAGTTTGACACATGGCTGACATCAAGAACTACACACTGAATTTTGGTCCACAGCATCCGGCTGCGCACGGCGTTTTACGCTTGGTGCTGGAGCTTGATGGAGAAGTAATACAGCGGGCAGATCCGCACATTGGTTTGCTGCATCGCGCCACCGAGAAATTGGCTGAAACTAAAACCTATATTCAAGCGTTGCCTTATATGGATCGTCTGGATTACATGTCCATGATGTGCAATGAGCAGGCTTATTGCCTGGTGATTGAGAAAATGCTCGGGCTTGAAGTGCCCTTGCGCGCGCAATACATCCGGGTCATGTTCGCTGAGATCACGCGTCTGCTTAACCATCTGCTGTGGGTGGGTGCTCACGCCATCGATTGCGGCGCGATGACAGTCATGTTGTTTGCGTTTCGTGAGCGTGAGGACTTGCTTGATATGTATGAAGCGGTCAGTGGTGCTCGAATGCACGCTGCCTACTTTCGTCCGGGTGGTGTCTACCGTGATTTGCCTGACGCCATGCCGCGCCATACCGCGAACAAAATTCGTAGCGCCAAGTCGACGGAGGCACTCAATCGCAACCGCAGTGGTAGTTTGCTGGATTTCATTGATGACTTTACCCAGCGTTTTCCAACCTATCTCGGGGAATACCACACGCTGTTGACCGACAACCGGATTTGGAAACAGCGCACCGTGGGAATTGGTGTTGTCACCCCAGAGCGGGCCTTGAATCTTGGTTTCACGGGTCCCATGCTGCGCGGTTCGGGTATCACTTGGGATTTGCGCAAGCAACAGCCTTACGAAGTCTATGACAGACTTGATTTCGATATCCCGGTCGGGAAGACTGGTGACACCTATGACCGCTATCTGGTCCGCATGGAAGAGATGAAGCAGTCGAATCGCATCATCAAACAGTGTGTGGATTGGCTTAGGGTCAACCAGGGTCCGGTAATTACCGACAACCACAAGGTGGCGCCACCTGATCGCGAGTCCATGAAATCCAACATGGAAGAGCTGATTCACCACTTTAAATTGTTCACAGAAGGGTTTTCGGTGCCAGAAGGTGAAGCCTATGCAGCGATTGAGCATCCCAAAGGTGAGTTTGGTATCTATCTGATCAGCGATGGTGCCAACAAGCCTTATCGCTTGAAGATACGACCGCCGGCCTTTGTGCACCTTGCGGCGTTGGATGAAATGGGCCGTGGTCACATGATTGCTGATGCAGTTGCAATCATTGGCACGATGGACATTGTGTTTGGAGAAGTAGACCGATGATTTCTGAAGAATCCAAAGCGCGCTTTGCTAAAGAAACGGCAAAGTATCCCCCTGAGCAAAAGCAGTCTGCGGTGATGGCTTGTTTGACCATCCTTCAGAAAGAGTTGGGTTTTGTTAGTGCCGAGAGCGAGCAGGATGTGGCCGAGTATCTTGGTATGGCTGCGATTGCAGTTCATGAGGTGACCAGTTTCTACAACATGTACAACCAAGCGCCGGTTGGCAAGTACAAGCTCAACGTGTGCACCAATTTGCCATGTCAGTTGCGCGACGGTGGCAAGGCTTTGGCTCATTTGCAAGGGAAGCTTGGTGTTGGCATAAACCAGACGACAACTGACGGTTTATTCACACTGCAGCAATGCGAATGTCTTGGCGCTTGCGCAGATTCACCCGTATTGTTGGTGAACGACCTAACCATGTGCAGTTTCATGAGCAATGACAAGTTGGACCAATTGATCGATGGTTTGCGCGGTGAAGAGGTGAAGTCATGAATGCAGATCGCTTACTGTCCCAATTTCAGGCCACAGGTGTCCAAACCCTCTTTCACGGCCGGCATATCAGTCCGCAAATTTGCGCAGATTTAGACGGCACCAATTGGCGTCTGAAAGATTACGAAGCACGTGGTGGCTATCAGGCACTTCGAAAAGTCCTGGGATTGGATGGTGGTGCTGGGCTTACGCAGGACCAGGTGATCGCCACAGTCAAGGAATCTGCTTTGCGTGGTCGTGGTGGTGCCGGCTTCCCAACGGGACTTAAGTGGAGTTTTATGCCACGCCAGTTCCCGGGACAGAAGTATCTGGTTTGTAACTCTGACGAAGGCGAGCCTGGCACGTGCAAAGACCGTGACATCATGCAGTTCAATCCGCATATCGTGATTGAAGGGATGATCATTGCGGCCTATGCCATGGGCATCTCGGTGGGCTACAACTACATTCACGGCGAGATTTTTCAGACCTATGACCGGTTTGAAGAGGCGATTGAAGAGGCTCGAATCGCTGGATTGTTGGGCAGTAATATTCTGGGCAGTAACTTCACTTTTCAGCTCCATGCAGCGCATGGCTTCGGTGCCTACATCTGCGGTGAAGAAACAGGTTTGTTGGAGTCACTTGAAGGTAAAAAGGGGCAGCCGCGCTTCAAGCCACCGTTTCCAGCCAGTTTTGGTCTCTATGGCAAGCCAACGACGATAAACAACACGGAAACCTTTGCGGCTGTCCCGTGGATCATTCGACATGGTGGTCAGGCTTATCTGGAATGCGGAAAGCCGAACAATGGCGGCACCAAAATTTACTCGGTGAGTGGTGATGTTGAACTCCCCGGCAATTACGAGGTGCCGATGGGCACACCGTTTGCAAAGTTACTGGAACTCGCTGGTGGCGTGAGGTCAGGGCGGCAACTGAAGGCGGTAATTCCTGGCGGTTCATCGTCACCGGTTCTGCCAGCGAATCTCATCATGGACTGCACCATGGACTACGACTCGATTGCCAAGGCTGGCTCCATGTTGGGCTCTGGCGCGGTGATTGTGTTGGATGATTCGCGTTGCATGGTCAAGAGTTTGCAGCGGTTGAGCTACTTTTACATGCATGAGTCCTGCGGTCAGTGCACACCGTGTCGCGAGGGCACAGGCTGGCTTTCGCGCATCGTCGATCGAATTGAAACTGGCGATGGCAAGGTTTCTGATCTGGAGTTGCTGAATTCAGTTGCCGAGAATATCCAGGGTCGCACGATTTGCGCGCTGGGCGATGCTGCGGCCATGCCGGTGCGTGCCATGCTCAAGCATTTCATGCCTGAATTTGAATACCACGTAGCGCACAAGACCTGTATGGTCCCGGCCTACGTTTGAGCGAGTCACATGATGATTGAAATTGAACTCGACGGCAAAAAGGTTGACATCGCCGAAGGCAGTACGGTGATGCATGCTGCTGAAAAAGCCGGGACTTATATTCCGCATTTTTGTTACCACAAAAAACTCAGCATCGCAGCAAATTGCCGGATGTGTTTGGTGGACATTGAGAAAATGCCCAAACCCATGCCCGCATGCGCCACGCCTGTGACCCAAGGCATGATCGTTCGAACGAAGACCGACAAGGCCATCAAAGCTCAGCAGTCGGTGATGGAGTTCTTGCTGATCAATCACCCCCTCGATTGTCCGATTTGTGATCAAGGCGGTGAATGTCAATTACAGGATTTGGCTGTGGGGTACGGCGCATCAGCCTCTCGCTATCAGGAAGAAAAACGCGTGGTGCCCATCAAGGATGTTGGGCCCCTGATTTCAATGCAGGAGATGACCCGCTGTATTCACTGCACCCGTTGTATCAGATTTGGTCAGGAAATTGCCGGTGTGATGGAGTTGGGAATGTCCCATCGCGGCGAACATGCAGAAATTGAAACCTTTGGTGGCAAGACAATCGATTCAGAACTGTCTGGCAACATGATCGACATCTGTCCGGTTGGGGCCCTGACCAGCAAACCGTTCAGATACAGTGCACGGACGTGGGAAATGTCGCGCCGCAAATCAGTTAGTCCACATGACTCAGCGGGTGCCAACTTGATCATTCAAGTCAAGAACAATCGCGTGATGCGTGTTGTGCCTTTTGAAAACGAGTCAGTTAACGAATGCTGGATTGCCGACCGTGACCGGTTCTCCTACGAGGCACTGAACGGAGAAGAGCGCCTTACAACGCCCATGATCAAGCAGGGCGGGGAGTGGCGGTCGGTGGATTGGCAGACGGCCCTTGAGTATGTCGCGAATGGGTTGAAGCAAATCAGTTCTGAATTTGGTGCCTCCAGCATTGGGGCATTGGTCAGCCCGCACTCAACACTCGAAGAGTTGCAGCTTTCCGTTCAACTGATGCAAGGTTTGGGTAGTCAGAATATTGACCATCGCCTGCGCAATGCTGAGTTTCCGGCGTTTGAGGGCGTACGTTATTTGGGGCGGTCCATTGCCTCTCTTTCAGATCTTCAGAGTGTTCTCGTCATTGGCGCCAACTTACGTAAAGACCACCCCTTGTTTGCTCAGCGTGTACGTCAGGCTGCGCGCAAAGGGTGTGTGGTGAATGCGATCACTTCGGCAGATGAAGATTGGGCGATGCCGGTTGCCAATCGCGTACGGCTTAACGCTGAGCATTGGTTGATGGCGCTGGCTTCGGTGGCTGCTGCTGTTGCTTCCGAAAAAGGCATTACTGCTCCAGTCTCTGGCGAAGCTAACGAAACTTCACTTGCCATTGCGCGATCGTTGTTGGCTGGCGAGCAAAAAGCTATTTTGCTAGGTAACGGTGCGGCACATCATGGCAACGCGTCGAGCTTGCTTGCCCTTGGTCAGTGGATTGCTGATCAGACGGGTGCCACCGTGGGTTATTTGACCGAGGCATCGAACACCGTGGGTGCCCAGTTGGTGCGTGCGGTACCGGATTCCAATGGAATGGATGCAGCTCAAATGCTCAGCGGTGTGCTCAAAGCAGTGCTGTTGTTGAACACAGAACCTGAATTCGATTCGGCGGCTGGTGCTAAAGCTGTTTCGGCTCTGGGGCATGCTCAGATGGTGGTGTCTTTGAATTCCTTCAAGGCGAACATGGCCTTTTGTGACGTTGTGCTTCCAGTGTCACCTTTCACCGAAACTTCTGGTACGTTCGTGAACGCAGAAGGTCTGGCTCAGAGTTTTCATGCTGTTGTAAAACCTTTGGGTGAAACGCGTCCCGCATGGAAAGTGCTGAGAGTGCTGGCCAATATGCTGGATATAACTGGGTTTGATTTCTCGTCGTCGCAGGAAGTACTGCAGACTGTTCGCGGCTTGACTTTTGAGACGGCAGTTCAGGTGTCGTCCGATCAGCTAAGCAACCGGACAACGGCGTCCATCAATTTGACTCGGGTCGCCAACGCGCCCGTTGTGGCTGGTATTTACCAACTCGATGGCATCGTACGTCGCGCTCCTGCGCTACAACTTACCGCCGATGCCAAAGCAGCTGAAACCCGGGAGGTGGCAGCATGAGCGATTTCTTGTTTACCTATGGCCAGGGGCTTTTTGCAGCATCTTGGTGGGTCGCAATTGCCTGGCCAACAATCTGGGCGCTGATGAAAGTGGTCGCGGTCTTGATGGTCGTCATGGGTGCGGTTACATACGCCACGCTCTGGGAGCGTAAGTTACTCGGCTGGGTTCAGATTCGACTTGGCCCAAACCGGGTTGGACCTTGGGGCTTGTTGCAACCGATCGCAGACGCCTTGAAGTTGATGACGAAGGAAATCGTTCGGCCAGCCAACTCGGACAAGTTTCTTTTCTATCTTGGGCCAGTACTTACCGTTGCGCCTGCTCTGACAGCTTGGGCAGTGATTCCATTTGGTCCTGAAATTGCAGTCGCTAACCTGAATGCTGGCTTGCTGTTTCTTATGGCAATTGTGTCCATGGAAGTGTATGGTGTGATTATTTCTGGTTGGTCGTCGAACTCCAAGTATGCATTTCTTGGATCACTGCGTGCCTCTGCCCAAATGGTGAGCTATGAAATTGCCATGGGCTTTTGCTTGTTGATTGTGCTGATGATTTCTTCCAGTTTGAACCTGACTGACATCGTACTGGGACAGGGTAAAGGCTATTTTGCGCAGATGGGATTGACGTTCTTGTCGTGGAACTGGTTGCCGTTGTTGCCAGTATTGGTGGTTTTTTTCGTTTCGGGATTGGCTGAAACCAATCGAACCCCTTTTGACGTGATTGAAGGTGAGTCTGAAATTGTTGCTGGCCACATGGTGGAGTATTCCGGTATGTCGTGGGCCATGTTTCAGTTGGCGGAGTACGCCAGCATATGGATGATCTCAATCTTGACGGTGACCCTGTTTTTTGGTGGCTGGATGTCGCCCATAGACAGTGCATTGTTCAATTGGATTCCGGGCTGGATTTGGCTTGGTCTGAAAACTTTTTTCATCATGACTGTGTTCATTTGGGTGCGGGTCACGTTCCCCAGATTCCGTTACGACCAGATCATGCGTTTGGGTTGGAAGATCTTCATTCCGGTAACCTTGGTGTGGCTGGTGGTGGTCGGCGTTTGGATGCAAACCCCTTGGAACATTTGGATTTAATTCGAGTTGTTTATGTCTACCCCAATATCAAATACCGCTGAAACTGCGCCTGTCCGTGCCTTCTCTTTGAAAGATTTCTTGTCGAGTTTCATGCTTGTTGAGTTGCTCAAAGGCATGAGGCTGACGGGAAAATACGCCTTTCGAAGCAAAATTACGCTCGAATACCCTGAAGAGAAAACACCGTTGTCGCCCCGATTTCGCGGACTACATGCTCTGCGTCGTTATGAAAACGGCGAAGAACGGTGCATCGCCTGCAAGCTTTGTGAAGCAGTGTGTCCGGCAATGGCAATCACAATTGAGTCCGAAGTACGTGAGGACGGATCTCGTCGTACAAGCCGTTACGACATTGATCTGACAAAGTGCATTTTTTGTGGCTTCTGTGAAGAAAGTTGTCCAGTTGATTCAATTGTTGAAACCAACATCCTTGAATACCACGGCGAGAAACGAGGCGACTTGTATTTCACCAAAGAAATGTTGTTGGCTGTTGGTGATCGCTTTGAGCATCAAATTGCAGCTGACAAGGCTGCCGACGCCAAATACCGCTGACTTATAAGAAAGAATCGTTAACCATGGATGTCAAGACTGGTCTTTTTTATATATTTTCAACTGTGCTGTTGCTGGCGGCGTTTCGTGTGATTACGGCTCGCAACCCGGTGCATGCGGTTCTGTTTCTTGTGCTTTCATTTTTCCAAGCATCTATGATTTGGATGCTCTTGAGTGCTGAGTTCCTCGCGATCATTTTGGTTCTGGTGTACGTTGGCGCGGTTATGGTGTTGTTTCTCTTCGTGGTGATGATGCTGGACGTCAAAATTGAAGGCGGTCGAGACGGATTCTGGAAACACTTTCCGCTGGCCGCAGTGGTGGGTGTCCTGATTGTTCTTGAGATGTCTGCTGTGCTGATGGGTGGTTTTCGAGTCACTGAAGATGTGAGCGCATCCATCGCTGGGCAGGCCAGTGTTCCCGTGTCTAACACGCGTGAACTGGGACTGTTGCTTTACACCCAGTACATCTATCCTCTGGAAGTCGCTGCCGCAGTGTTGTTGCTTGCGATGATCACGGCGATCGTCCTGACTTTGCGCCAGCGCAAGGATGTCAAAACCATTGACCCATCCGAGCAAGTGAGTGTGAAGGCGGCTGATCGCTTGGTGGTTGTGAAGATGTCCACGACCCAACCACCCTTGCCGATGCAAGTTACCGAGATACCTTCTGTGGAGAAAAAGGCATGACACTTACATTGGGTCACTTTCTGACATTGGGCGCAATTTTGTTTGCGCTATCGGTAGTCGGTATTTTTCTAAATCGAAAAAACTTGATCGTATTGATGATGGCCATCGAACTGATGTTGTTGGCTGTGAATACAAATTTCGTTGCTTTTTCTCACTACCTCGGTGATTTGAAGGGACAGATTTTTGTGTTTTTCATTTTGACTGTCGCTGCGGCTGAAGCGGCAATTGGGTTGGCGATTCTGGTTTTGCTTTTCCGGAGCAAATCGAACATCAACGTCGATGAACTCAATACGTTGAAAGGGTAAAAAATGAGTCAAACCCTTTCTTCCACAACCCTTCTGGTTGTTGCCTTGGCACCGCTGGTGGGTGCGATTTCCGCCGGCGTACTCGGAACCAAGTTCGGAGGTAATGTCATTGGCCGGCGTGTCTCGCATTCACTCACGATATTGGGCGTGTTGTTGTCCTTTGTTCTCTCGGCTTTGACGTTGAAGAGCGTGGCGTTGGATGGCGCCCGTTTTAACGAAACCATTTACACATGGATGGTCATCGGTGATCTCAAGATGGAGATCGGTTTTTTGGTGGATGGCCTGACCGCCATGATGATGTGTGTAGTGACATTTGTGTCCTTGATGGTTCACATCTATACCGTTGGTTACATGGAAGAAGATGAGGGTTACAACCGATTCTTTGCCTACATTTCTTTGTTCACATTTTCGATGTTGATGCTGGTGATGAGCAACAACATGCTGCAGTTGTTTTTTGGCTGGGAAGCAGTCGGTCTGGTGTCCTATCTACTTATTGGATTCTGGTTCAATAAGCCAACCGCGATTTTTGCCAATATGAAGGCATTTTTGGTTAATCGGGTTGGTGATTTTGGATTCATTTTGGGAATCGGGCTATTGGTTGCCTATACCGGTACATTGAACTATTCAGAAACTTTTGCCAAGACCGGTGAACTGTCGAAGTTGATGTTGCCTGGTACTGACTGGATGTTGATCACCGTGATCTGCATCTGTTTGTTCATCGGTGCGATGGGCAAGTCGGCTCAGTTTCCCCTCCATGTCTGGTTGCCTGATTCAATGGAGGGCCCCACACCTATTTCCGCTCTGATCCATGCTGCGACCATGGTGACAGCTGGTATCTTCATGGTTGCCCGGATGTCCCCATTGTTTGAATTGAGTGACACCGCGCTGAATTTTGTCTTGATCATTGGTGGGATCACGGCGTTGTTCATGGGCTTCCTGGGCATCATCCAAAACGACATCAAGCGCATCGTGGCGTATTCAACTCTTTCGCAGTTGGGTTACATGACAGTGGCCTTGGGTGCGTCTGCATATTCTGTGGCGGTTTTCCACCTGATGACGCATGCTTTCTTCAAGGCGTTGTTGTTTCTTGCAGCTGGCTCGGTGATCATGGGTGTGCATCACAACCAGGATATTCGTTGGATGGGTGGCTTGCGCAAGTACATGCCCATCACGTGGTTAACCTTTTTGGCGGGATCGCTGGCTTTGATCGGTACACCACTGCTTTCGGGGTTCTACTCAAAAGACGAAATCATCATGGCTGTGCATGCCAGTCAGTTACCAGCTGCCGGCTTCGCCTATTTTGCGGTGTTGGCTGGCGTGTTTGTGACAGCGTTTTACTCCTTCCGTCTTTATTTTCTGGTCTTTCACGGCAAGGAACGTTTTGACCAGAATCCGGATGTACATCATGGGCATGACCACGGACACCATGCGACTGACAGCAAGCCACACGAGTCTCCTTGGGTGGTGACAGTGCCTTTGGTATTGCTTGCAATCCCTTCATTGCTCATCGGTTTCATGACTATTGGTCCCATGCTGTTTGGGGAGTTCTTTAAGGATGCGATTTTCGTGAATGCCGAAATTCATACCGCCATGGAAATGCTGCGTGAAGAATTTCATGGTCCGGTTCAGATGGCGCTCCATGGCTTGACTGCGGCGCCGTTTTGGCTGGCATTGTCCGGTGTGGTGTTGTCCTACTACATGTACATGGTGAATCCGGCTTTGCCTGCAGCCATCAAGCGACGTGTCGAACCTTTGTACACCCTGTTGGAAAACAAATATTACATGGATTGGTTCAATGAAAAAGTGTTGGCACCCGTGATGCTCAAATTGGGTTTTGTGCTCTGGAAGGTGGGTGACCAAGGAGCGATTGATGGCGTTGTTGTCAACGGTTCATGGCGCGTCGTGGGTTGGATTTCAGGAATGGTACGAAAAGTTCAGACGGGTTACCTGTACGACTATGCGTTGACGATGGTGTTAGGCGTCTTTGTGTTGATGACGTATTTCGTTTGGCTCAAATAGGAGAAATATAAAAATGGGTTTGTTGAGCCTGGCTATTTGGACACCGATTGCCTTCGGTGTGATGTTGCTTGCGCTTGGTCGCGATGATCAGGCACAAGCTGTGCGTTGGGTGGCATTGGTGGGAGCGGTCGTTAGCCTGCTGGTCACTTTGCCGCTGTATACACAATTTAATGTGACGACGGCTGCTATGCAGTTTGTCGAGAAAATGCCTTGGATAGAGCGTTTCAATATCAGTTACCACTTGGGTATTGACGGCATCTCGGTATGGTTTATTTTGTTGACGGCGTTCATCAATGTGATCGTAGTGATTGCCAGTTGGGAAGTGATCACCCGCCGAGTCAACCAATACATGGGTGCGTTTTTGATTTTGAGCGGCCTGATGATTGGTGTGTTCGGTGCATTGGACGGCATGCTGTTTTACGTGTTTTTTGAAGCCACGCTGATCCCGATGTATCTGATCATCGGTATTTGGGGTGGTCCGAACAAAATTTACGCAGCCTTCAAGTTTTTTCTCTACACGCTGCTCGGTTCTTTATTGATGCTGATTGCACTGATTTATCTTTACACCACGTCGGGTGGTAGCTTCGATTTGGCCACTTGGCACAAACTCCCCCTTGGTACGTCGGCTCAGTCCCTGCTGTTTTTTGCCTTTCTGGCGGCGTTTGCGGTCAAGGTGCCAATGTGGCCCGTACACACCTGGTTGCCTGATGTTCACGTTGAAGCGCCTACTGGTGGTTCCGCTGTTTTGGCTGCAATCATGCTGAAACTGGGTGCCTACGGGTTCCTGCGGTTTTCGTTGCCAATTGCGCCTGATGCGTCTCATGAGTGGGCTGGACTGATGATTGGTTTGTCGCTCGCGGCGGTGATTTATGTCGGCTTCGTCACTTTGGTGCAGAAAGACATGAAGAAGCTGGTGGCCTATTCATCTGTTGCACACATGGGCTTTGTGACTTTGGGCTTTTTTATTTTCAACGACCTGGGAATGGCTGGTGGCATCGTGCAGATGATTTCTCACGGTTTCGTCTCAGCGGCGATGTTCCTTGGGATTGGTGTGCTGTATGACCGCATGCATTCGCGCGAAATTGCCAGTTACGGTGGGGTGGTGAACACCATGCCAAAATTTACTGCTTTTGCGTTGCTCTTCGCCATGGCGAATTGTGGCCTGCCTGGTACTGCTGGCTTTGTGGGAGAGTGGATGGTGATTTTGGGTGCCGTCAAATTTAATTTGTGGGTAGGTATGGCTGCGGCCAGTGCGCTGATCTTCGGCGCGGCTTACACCTTGTGGATGGTCAAGCGTGTCTACTTTGGTCCGGTGGCTAACGATCATGTCAAGGAATTGAAAGATATCAATGCCCGTGAATTTTTCTACCTGAGTTTGCTGGCAATCGCCGTGCTCTACATGGGCTTGTACCCCAAGCCGTTTACCGATGTCATGGACGTTTCAGTGGCAGAGCTGCTCAAGCACGTGGCACAGTCGAAACTGAACTGAATAGTTCGCGCTGACAACACTGAGATAAGAGATTCCTATGATTGACAAAATCAGTTTGATTGCCGTTTACCCTGAAATGCTTTTGTTGTTCATGGCGTGTGTGATCGCCCTGTTTGACTTGAGCGTCAAAAGCCGCACACGCACTGCAACTTACATCGTCACCATGTTGACGTTGGCCGCTGTGGCGGCGCTTCAGGCCAGTTACGCAACCAATGGGCTGACTATTTATGCTTTTAGCAATATGGTCGTCAGCGATGTGATGGGTAATTGGCTTAAATGCTTTGCCACTCTGGCTGTGATGGTGACGCTGGTTTATGGGCGGCCTTATGCGGCTGACCGGGACATGTTGCGCGGTGGTGAGCTTTTTGTGTTGAGTCTCTTTTCGCTGCTTGGCATGTTTGTCATGATTTCAGGCAACAACCTCCTTGTGATTTACATGGGCGTGGAGTTACTGACTTTATCCAGCTACGCATTGGTTGCCTTGCGTCGTGATCATGGATTGGCGATTGAAGCGGCCATGAAATATTTTGTGCTTGGTGCGCTGGCGTCTGGTTTCTTGTTGTACGGCATGTCCATGCTGTATGGGGCAACCGGTTCGCTTGATCTGCACGAGGTCTTCAAAGCCATCAACTCGGGTCAGATCAAACACCAGGTGCTGGTCTTTGGGCTTGTATTTATTGTGGCTGGTTTGGCTTTCAAGCTCGGGGTTGTGCCTTTTCATATGTGGATTCCCGACGTTTACCAAGGTGCGCCGACAGCGATCACGCTCATGATCGGGGGAGCACCCAAGCTAGCGGCTTTTGCAGTGATCATTCGTCTGCTGGTTGAAGGGATGTTGCCACTTGCCATTGACTGGCAGCAGATGCTGATGGTGCTTGCTGTTGGGTCGCTTGCGGTGGGCAATTTGGCTGCGATCGCCCAGACCAATATCAAGCGTATGCTGGCTTTTTCCACAATCTCTCACATGGGTTTTGTTCTGATTGGCATGATGTCCGGGGTGGTGGATGGTCACGCCGAAGCTGCTGGCAACGCCTACAGCTCGTCCATGTTCTATGTGGTGTCGTACGTTTTGACGACGCTGGCCACTTTCGGTGTGATTTTGGTGTTGGCACGCAATGGACTTGAGAGTGAAGAAATATCTGATTTTGCCGGTCTGAACCAGCGCAGCCCTTACTACGCAGGCATCATGGCCGTTTGCCTGTTTTCGCTGGCCGGGATTCCGCCGATGATTGGTTTCTACGCCAAGCTTGCGGTGTTGCAGGCATTGGTCGCTTCAGGCGGTGCCATGCACCTTGGACTAGCAGTTTTTGCGGTGATGATGTCTTTGATCGGTGCGTTTTATTATCTTCGGGTGGTCAAGGTGATGTATTTCGATGCGCCTATCACGGCGACCGTGGTGACTGCACCTTTTGAAGTGCGTGCCGTGTTGTCGCTCAATGGTGCCCTTTTGCTGGTCTTGGGCTTGGTGCCAGGCGGACTGATGGCTTTGTGTGCTGATGCTGTGATGCAAATGCTTTCCAGCTAGCCTGGACCATCTTGAAGTACGGTCGGTCTGGTGATGAGTGGACGGTCGATTGAAGTGCTAAATGAAGAAAAAATCCACAGCCTGGAGCTTTTCAAAGGCAAGTTCCTGCACGCGTATCGGGATGATGTCCGTTTGCCCAACGGTGCCTTGGCAACGCGTGAATATGTGGTGCACCCTGGTGCAGTCATGGTCATCCCACTGCTTGAAGATGACAATGGTCCACTGCATGTTGTTCTGGAGCGGCAGTTTCGCTACCCCATAGGACAGGTCATGATCGAGTTTCCTGCCGGCAAGCTCGACGCAGGCGAAAGTTGTTTTGACTGCGCAAGGCGCGAGTTGCGTGAGGAAACCGGTTACACCGCAGCGCAATGGGCGCACGCCGGGGTACTGCATCCAGTCATCGCGTATTCCACTGAATTTATCGATATCTGGTTCGCACGTGGCTTGCAAGTCGGGCAGCGCCAGCTCGACGAGGGTGAGTTCCTGGAAGTGTTTACCGCCACCCCTGCGCAATTGCTTGACTGGTGCCGAGACGGGCTTGTCACTGACGGCAAAACGCTCACAGCTGCTCTGTGGCTGCAAAACGTGGTGTCGGGGGCCTGGGCACTCGACTGGCAAGACACAGATGCTTGACCCATTGCTTTTTCCACCATGAAAGTGCTGGATTTGCAATGCGATGATTTGCATGTCTTTGAAGGATGGTTTGCATCTGAAGAAGATTATTTGAGTCAGCAGGCACGGGCGCTGATCCGTTGCCCCGTGTGCGGCAGTGACAATGTCTCCAAGCGCTTGAGTGCGCCGCGTCTCAATTTTGGTGCTGCTCGCACGCAGCAGTTGGTGGATGCACCCGTTGCGATGCCTGTCGCACAGGACCCTGTCAAAGTGTTACAACAGCAATGGTTGATGGCCTATCGGCACATTGTTGCGAACACAGTAGATGTCGGTACGGGTTTTGCAGAAGAGGCTCGAAAGATACATTATGGTGAAGTTCCTGAGCGGGCGATTCGTGGCCAGGCAACGCCTCAAGAGACCCACTCGCTGCTTGATGAAGGCATTGCTGTTACCCCGCTGCTGCTACCTGACGGGCTGACCGATCCCATTCAATGAGTGGATGCCATAGATGCCATAGATGGCATGGCAGGTACGTATGTGATTTTTGCATAAGGCAATGAATTAGGTGGGTGCTTGGCACCGCATGACTTGCCCGCTCCCTAGAATCTCATGCATCAAAAAGATCTACAGGAGACTTGCATGACCCATGCCCCCCTTACTGCCCTGCGTACCTACACCCTGGAGAACGCCGGTGCAACGTCTCATGAATTGGCTGACTTTGTGTCAGCCTATTTCGACAACACAGACCCGGAGGAGTTGCAAGGTCGTGATCCCTCAACGTTGCTGGCACTGGCGAACGCACATTGGCGGTTGCTGGATGCCGCACCTGATGTGGCGGGCGCAAGAATTCGGGTCTTCAACCCAACCCTCGCCGAGGACGGTTTTGTCAGCGAACACACCGTCATTCAAATTGTTCATGACGACATGCCTTTCCTGGTGGACTCGGTCACCATGGCCGTCAACCGCAGCGGCCGCATGGCGCATTGGATTGTTCACCCGTTGCTGGCCATTGACCGGGGCGCCAACGGTTCGGTTAGCCATGTCAAGCTGGCAACGTCAGATGAGCATCACACCCATCCCATTTCATCGTTGATTCTGGTTGAGTGTGATCGCATTTTGCGCGCCTCGGACAGGGATCAACTTACTCGGGAACTCTCGCAGGTTTTGGGGGATGTGCGTGCTGCCGTCTCTGACTGGGCACTCATGCTGAGTCGCCTGCAAGCCGTGCGTGAGGCGTCATCACGGTCTTCCTTGTCTGACACTGGGCAGCAAGAAGGGGTTGAGTTTCTTCGCTGGCTTGAGACCGAGCACTTTACTTTTCTCGGTGCACGTGATTACCAATTGGTACGTGACGATGACGGAGTCAGCCTGCGGGCAGTGGCTGAATCAGGTCTGGGTATTCTGCGGGGTTTGCCAAAAAAATCAACAGATCGGTTGCCCGCCGATGCACTTGATTTTCTGGACTCAGATCAGTTGGTCTTGGTCACCAAAGCCATGACACGTGCCACGGTGCATCGTCCGGCCTGGCTGGATTGTCTGACTGTGAAGCGCTTTGATGACGCTGGAAAAGTGGTTGGAGAGGCGCGGTTCCTGGGGCTTTACACCTCGAAGGCCTATGCCGCAAGTGTGGGGGACATCCCGCAAATTCGCCGCCAGGTTGCAGAGGTCATGACCGCCGCTGGTGTGCTGCCTGAGAGTCACGCCGCCAAGTCATTGCAGTCCATCCTTGATGCCTATCCACGTGACGAATTGTTTCAGGTGGATACCCCCACCTTGATCGACCATGCGATAGGAATTTTGCGACTTCAAGAACGGCAGCGGACCCGCGTCTTTCTGCGTCGTGACCCTTTTGGTCGGTTCACCTCCGTGCAGGTGTTTGTGCCGCGCGACCGCTACAACACTGAGCTTCGAATCAAAATTGGCGATGAACTCAGCCGGGCACTTGATGGCCAGTCGGTTGAATTCACCCCAATGCTGACAGACAGTCCGATGGCGCGCATCCACTACCTCGTCCGTGCCCGCCAGCAAGCGCCTAAAAATACCGACGTTTCGGCGCTCGAGGCACGGATTGCACAACTTGCCCAGCGCTGGGAGGACGAATGCAAGCGCACGCTGCTGCAAATTCACGGTGAGAGCCATGGTTTGGCGCTGGCGAGTCGTTTTGCCAGCAGCTTTCCTGCCGCCTACAAAGAAAAATTTCCTGGACCGATGGCAGCGGATGACGTGCAGGTGCTTGACGGTTTATCGGCAGACACGCCGATGGCCGTGCGGTTGTATCGCCCGCTGGACAGTACCCCTGGTATGGTCCGCTTCAAAATCTACAGCATCGCCAAGGTGGCTCTGTCCGACTCGTTGCCTGTGCTTGAACGCATGGGGGCGCGCGTGCTCGACGAGCATCCCTACCAGGTGACGGTGGACGCGCAAGGCCTGGATGCGTTGGACTATTGGATTCACGACCTGGGTCTTCAATTGCCACCAAGCACGGAATTCGCCTTGATGCGTGAGCGTTTTGAAGCCTTGTTTGTGCACGTGTGGCGAAACGACCTCGACAGCGATGACCTGAACAAACTGGTGCTGGTCACCATGCTGGATGCCCGTGCCATTGCGGTGTTGCGCGCCTACACCCGCTACTTCAAACAATTGGGCTTCCCGTTCAGCCAAACCTATCTTGAAGCCACACTGCACAAAAATGCGGCATTGGCACAAACGTTGTACCAGCTCTTTGCGGCCCGGTTTGACCCCGATCAGGGCGATGACCGCACGCTTTTACAGATTAGTTTGAACAAGTCTATTGACACGCAATTGAGCGCGGTGGCCAGCCTCGACGAAGACCGGATCTTGCGTCAGTACCACCGTACCATCCTGGCCACGCTGCGTACCAATGTGTGGCAGCTTGCCGCAAACGGTGCCTTCAAGCCTTACATGAGCTTCAAGTTCAGTTCGCGTGAGGTACCGGGCATGCCAGAGCCCAAGCCGCTGTTTGAAATCTGGGTGTATTCCCCAAGGGTAGAAGCGCTTCACCTGCGCATAGACAAAGTGGCGCGTGGTGGCTTGCGCTGGTCAGACCGGCGTGAAGATTTCCGCACCGAAATTCTGGGCCTGGTCAAAGCCCAGCAGGTCAAAAATACGGTGATTGTTCCCGTCGGCTCCAAAGGCGGCTTCGTGCTGAAAAACCCACCTCCTGCCGGCGACCGTGAAGCCTTCATGGCGGAGGGCATCGCCTGTTACAAGCTGCTGCTGTCAGGCATGCTGGATTTGACCGATAACCTGGTCAAAGGCGCAGTGGTCGCGCCCATGCAAGTGGTTCGCCATGACGCGGATGACCCGTATCTGGTGGTGGCGGCAGACAAAGGCACTGCGAGTTTTTCGGATATTGCCAACAGTGTCTCTGCCGATTATGGATTTTGGTTGGGTGACGCATTCGCCTCTGGTGGCTCGGTGGGTTATGACCATAAAAAAATGGGCATCACCGCGCGTGGGGCGTGGGAGTCGGCCAAGCGCCATTTCAGGGCGCTGTCGCACAACATTCAGACCACACCGTTCACTGTGATGGGCATTGGCGACATGTCTGGCGATGTGTTTGGCAACGGCATGCTGCTGTCGACGCAAATCAAATTGGTGGCTGCGTTTGACCACAGGCACATCTTCATTGATCCCCAACCGGACGTGGCGCGCAGCTTTGCAGAGCGTCAACGTCTGTTTCATCTGCCCCGCTCAAGCTGGGATGATTTTGACCGCAGTGTGATGTCGGAGGGCTCGGGCATATACCCCCGTAGCGCCAAGTCCATCAGCCTCTCCAATGCTGCGCGCGGGGTACTGGGCATTGAGGCCACCGAGTTGTCGCCGAACGATTTGTTGCATGCGCTGCTTCAAGCACCCGTAGACCTGCTGTACAACGGTGGCATTGGCACTTACGTCAAGTCTTCCCTCGAGAATCACGCCCAAGCGGGCGACAAGGCCAGTGATGCCTTCCGTGTCAACGGCAATCAACTGCGCTGCAAGGTGATGGTGGAGGGGGGCAACCTGGGGTGCACCCAGTTGGGCCGCATTGAGTTTGCCCAGACCGGTGGCTTGATCTACACCGATGCGATTGACAACTCGGCTGGGGTGGACTGTTCCGACCATGAAGTCAACATCAAGATTCTGCTGGACCGCGTGGTGGAGGCGGGTGATCTGACCCTCAAGCAGCGGAACGACTTGCTGGCCTCCATGACGGACGAGGTCGGCCACCTCGTGCTGGCCGACAACTATTACCAGACCCAGGCGCTTGATGTGGCCTGCCATCGCCCGCTGTACGTGCTGAGTGGCCAGCAGCGCCTGATGCAATGGCTTGAAGGGGCAGGTCGCCTGAATCGCGCGATTGAATTTTTGCCGACCGATGAAGAAATCACGCGCAGGCGCTCACTCAAGCAGGGTTTGACTGCGCCGGAAGGTGCTGTTGTGCTGGCCTACGCCAAGATGTCGGTGTTTGACGATTTGTTGGCCAGCAATTTGCCCGACGACCCGTATTTCACCCGGGTGCTGAATGCCTATTTCCCCAAAGCACTGACCGAGAAGTTCACGCCGGCCATCGACCAGCACCCGCTTAAACGCGAGATCATCGCCACCTTTGTGGCCAACACCGTGGTCAACCGCACAGGTGCCACTTTTGTGAATTTTTTGGCTGCTGAAGCGGCAGCCAGCACCGCCGACGTGGTGCGGGCTTACACCCTGGCGCGTGAGATCTTTGACCTGGAGTCCTTGTGGGATCAGATCGATGCGCTTGATGGCAGCGTGGCCAGCACCTTGCAGCTTGATTTGCTGTGCAAGCTCATTGCCATTGCGCAGCGCGGCTCACGCTGGATGCTACGCGTGCGCTCCAAAGAATCCGATTTGCCCACCTTGATGGCCCGCTACCAGCCAGGCGCACGTGAACTGCGCGCCCATCTGGAAACCTGGCTGCCTGTCGGTGCCGCGGCCAACTGGGAGCAGACCACGCAAAAACTGGTGCAGGCGGGCGTTGCCCCTGAACTGGCACGCAACCTGAGTGCGCTGGAGTTTGTTTTCCCTGCGCTGGATCTGGTAGACCTGACTGAGCAGGCCAGCACCACGTTGGCGCAGGCCGCGCAAGTCTATTTTGGTGTGGACAACGTGTTGGGCTTGAGTGCCTGGCGGGCCCAGATCAACCGTTTGCCAACGGACACCCTCTGGCAAACCCAGGCCAGGGGCAGTGCCCGTGAGGATGTGTACGCCATTGCCAACCAGATCAGTCAAAGTGTGCTGCTGCGGTTTGATGGGGTGCCGGCCTGGTCAGAAGCCAATGCCGGCACCATCGAGCGTTTGTGCCGTTTGCTGCAAACCATCAGCACCCAAGGGCCAGATTTGGCGCCGGTGTCGGTGGCGCTGCGCGAGTTGCGTCACCTCGCCTGAAAGCCGTCGCTGTCCCGCAACGGCGCGACGCCGTCAAGCGCTCATGTTGACAATGCGCCCGATGCTTTGTCCTTGGGCGTTCACAACAGCCGGTACGGCTGACTGAGTCGCCTTCACGCGTGACTTGTACGTCGGGTCAGTTTGACTGGCCTGACTGGCTTGGTTCGTCAGGCTGCGGACCTTGTCCTGCGATTTTTGCGACTCGGTTTCAGCCGCATCGACTTGCGCGCGCAGTCTTTGAACATTGGCCTGTGCCTGATCAGCCTCACGGCGCGCCGCGTCCAGCCGGTTGCGGATCAAGCCATACTGCAGTGACGGGGTGGCACTGTTGACAGCAGCAAGAGCGGCCATGACACGTTGCCTGGGCGGTGTAGCAGATTGGGCTGTTTCAGGCCGTGACGTTCAAAAGGCGGCCGGTGGTTTGTCCCTGTGTGTTCACCACAGGCTTAGCTGGCACCGGCTCTGGTTTCTTGACTTCAGGTGCCTGTTGGCGCGCCTGCATGTCAGCCTTCTGCTCGGCTTGTTGCATCTGTGTGGGCCTTTGGGTAGATTGGACTGTCGTGGCTTTGGGTGCTGTAACGTTCATCAGGGTCTCCTTTTGGGGTTAGTTTGGAGTTTACGAGCCTTATTCTCTGGATTCAACCCCTTGTTGGATGGCTCTGCCGAACTGTTGTGCCCGTTTCAGTCGCTGAATTGCAGCGCCGCCAACCCTGCGTAAAGCCCATCAGCCGCGACCAACTCGGCGTGGGTGCCGGTTTCCACCACCCGGCCCTGGTCCAACACCACAATGCAGTCGGCTTTTTGCACCGTGGCCAGTCGGTGCGCAATCACCAGCGTGGTGCGCCCACGCATGGCGGACTCCAGTGCTGCCTGCACCATGCGTTCGCTCTCGGCGTCCAGCGCACTGGTGGCCTCGTCCAACAACAGCAACGGCGGATTTTTCAGCATGGCGCGCGCAATCGCAATACGCTGGCGCTGTCCGCCCGACAGCCGCACACCACGCTCGCCCAGAAAGGTGTCGTAACCCTGTGGCAGGGCGCGGATGAATTCGTCGGCAAAGGCCGCTTTGGCCGCCGCCTGAACTTCAGCGTCGGTGGCCTCGGGCTTACCGTAGCGAATGTTCTCCTGCGCGCTGCTGGAAAAAATCACCGCATCTTGCGGCACGATGCCTATGTGTTTGCGCAGGTCCTGCAGTGACAAGTGTTGTGTCGGCACGCCGTCCAGCACAATGCGGCCACTCTGCGCATCAAAGTAACGCAGCAGCAGCTGAAACACCGTGCTTTTGCCAGCGCCGCTGGGGCCAACCAGCGCGATGGTTTGTCCGGGCTGGACCTTAAGCGAGAAGTTTTCCAATGACAGCTGCGCCGGGCGCGACGGGTAATGAAACGTCAATGACTCAAATTCAATAGCACTTCCCGCTTGTGGCGTATGGGCTGGCGTCGGATTTAATGGCGAACGAATGGACGATTGGCTGGCCAGCAACTCCATCAGCCGCTCGGTCGCCCCGGCCGCGCGCAGCAGGTCGCCATACACCTCGCCCAGCACAGCAAAGGCGCTGGCCAGAATGATCACGTAGACCACGGTTTGCCCTAGATGCCCGGCACTGATACGCCCGGCCACCACCGCCTGCGTGCCCTGGTACAAGCCCCACAGCAGCGCCGCCGAGGTGGCAATGATGATGAACGCCACCAGTATTGAGCGCGCCTTGCTGCGGCGCACCGCCACCTCGAAGGCGTTGTGCGTGGCCAGGTTGAAGCGCGCCGCTTCACGTACCTCCGCGGTGTAACTTTGCACCACGGGAATGGCGTTGAGCACCTCGGCGGCAATGGCGCTTGAATCGGCCGCCCGGTCTTGGCTGGCCCTGGAGAGCTTGCGCACGCGCCGGCCAAACCACAGCGCTGGCAACACAATCAGCACCAGCACGCCCAGCACCTGCACCATCACCATCGGGTTGGTCCAGATCAGCACACCCAGGGCGCCCATGCCCATGACCAAATTGCGCAAGCCCATGCTCAGTGACGAGCCCACCACGGTCTGCACCAGAGTGGTGTCAGCCGACAGCCTTGAGAGCACCTCGCCAGTTTGTGTGGTTTCAAAAAACTCGGGGCTTTGCTGCAGCACATGACCATACACCGCGTTGCGCAAATCGGCGCTGACACGTTCTCCGAGCCAACTCACCATGTAGAAGCGCGCTGCAGAAGCCAGCCCCAGCGCCACCGCCACGGTAAACAGCGCAGCAAAGTGCTCACGCAGCGCCATCACTTGCGCGCCTTTGTCGGTGGGCGACAGTCCGGCGTCAATCAACTGACGCAGCGCCAATGGAAACGCCAGTGTGGCGGCGGCAGCCAGCACCAGGAAGACCAGCGCCAGACCAATGCGGATGCGGTAAGGCCTCAAAAAAGGCAGCAGTCCTGAAAGTGACTTTGGGTTACGGGTTGGTTTGGCAGGCATGAGGTGATCAATAAAAAATGGCAGGACGCTCAAAAATCCGCCCCGGTGGTCAAGCACCCATTGCGCGTGATGGGGAATTTTTCATGTGGGCAGGTTTGTACGGGCCCCATTTTGAGCAAGTCCTGGGCACTTTGTGGGTTTATAAGCAATATTGGCCTCAAGCCCTTAAGGATATTGGGCTACTAGCTATTGAATCAGTAGCTACCGCCTACAGCAGCAAAGGGCTGGCGTAGCCTGTCATCTCCAGGTAGCCACGGCCACGCAGCTTGCCTTGGCTGTCAAACAATTCACTCAAACCCTCCCAGTAAATGGCACCAGTGGATTGGCGGCTGTCGAGTTCCTGGTTGTCAATGACGGCTTTCACGGTGTAGTGCTCTGTGGTCGGGGCGCCGCTGCCTGCTCTGCGGGTCACAAGCACCGACCATTCCACCGGGTAAGCGGTGCCACTGGCGGGGCTCTTCCAGGTGCGTCCCGGTGTGAACACCACGTCTTGCGGGTCAAACACCTCGGGGCTGACCTGACCTGCTGACCGAAAAGAGCCCCCCGCCCACAGCGCATCACCGGTTTGGGTACGCAGTCTGAACGCCGTCAGTGCGCTGCCATCCAGCAAGTTCATGCCAATCCAGTCCCAGCCGACTGCCTGTGGGTGCATCACCGACTGGCTCCACTCGTGGTCCAGCCAGGCCAGGCCTTGCACGCCGAGGGTTTTGCCCGCGACTTCCAACTGACCAGTCACGCGCAATTGAGGCAGGCTGTAATAAAAGCTGGCCTGTTCGGCCTGCGGCCCCTTGCGCGACAAACCCTGCTTGCCTTGCAGCAGCAGCGCCTGGGTTTCTTGCAACGCAAGCTGAAACGCGAAATCCTGGCCGTTGGCTTTGGCTTGGTAGGTGTTGCCAGTGCGCGTGAGCGCCCAACTGCCGATCGTCAATGCCGTGTCAACCTCGCTGGCAAAGGCCAAATCAACCTGCGCCGCGCCGGATGCGCGGGCAATGCGCTGGTCATGCAGCAAGCGTTTGTCCGCCACGTCGGTGATCGCAGCGTGCGCAAAGATCAACTGTTTGGCAGCAAAGTTGGAGCGCATGCCTTGCGTGACGGGCACACGTGATCTGAAAAAAGTCAGCTGAAAACCAAACTGCCGTTGCCCCGCCAGCAAGTGGCCAGTGATGTACCACCACTCAATCGCAAAGTTGGGGTGGCTCCCCAGGTCGCGAGGGAACTGGAGCGCCGGCATGGGCTGAGCGTGCGCCACCGATGGCCAGAAGGGCAAGCTCAGGCCAGCGATCAGGTACTGCCGCCGACTCATTGGCTGCGGCCAAAGCGCTGGAACATCACGGCCTGCGGCCTGGCGATGACGCTTGAGTGAAAGCCAGGTGCATAGAAACTCATGCGTTGTTGCAATTGAGCTGTGCCTGGAGCCGGATGCGGCCGGGGGCGCAATCGCCCATGTGCTGCGCCACCCAAGTGTCATCAAAGTAGCTGCCCAGATAACGCTCACCAGCATCGCACAGCAGCGACAGGATGGAGCCCGTCTCACCGCGTTGCCGCATCTCGCAGGCCAGGGCCAGCATGCCGACAAAATTGGTGCCAGTGGACGGCCCGACCTTGCGGCCCAGCAGGGTAGAGAGCACCTGCATCGCCGCCACCGAGTCCACATTGCTCACCGTCAGCATGCGGTCGACCAAGCTACGAATAAAGCTGGCTTCGACGCGCGGCCGGCCAATGCCTTCAATTTGCGATCCCGGCCCGGTCAGGGTTGCATCACCCGTGCGATGGTAGTCGCCAAACACCGAGCCTTCAGGGTCGGCCACGCACACCTGGGTGTCGTGGCGCTGGTAGCGCACAAAGCGGCCAATGGTGGCGCAAGTACCGCCGGTGCCCGCGCCCACCACCACCCAGCGCGGCACCGAAAAACGTTCACGCGCCATTTGGTTGAACATGCTTTGCGCAATGTTGTTGTTGCCGCGCCAGTCTGTTGCGCGCTCGGCATAGGTGAACTGGTCCATGTAATGGCCACCGGTCTGCTGGGCCAGTGCGCGGGCCTCGTCGTAAACCGCATTGGGGCTGCCCACCAGATGGCACTGGCCGCCGTAAAACTCGATTTGGGCAATTTTTTCATGTGAGGTGTTGCGTGGCATCACGGCAATGAAGGGCAAGCCGAGCAGCCTGGCAAAGTAGGCCTCGCTCACTGCAGTGGAGCCGCTGCTGGATTCCACCACCGTAGAGCCCTCATGCAGCCAGCCATTGCACAGGCTGTAAAGAAACAGCGAGCGCGCCAACCGGTGCTTCAGGCTGCCGGTCGGGTGGGTGGACTCGTCTTTCAGGTACAGGTCAATGCCGTGGCTGGCGAAGGCTGGCAAGGGCAGGGCGATCAGGTGGGTGTCCGCGCTGCGCTGGACATCGGCTTCAATGCGGGTAATGGCGGTATGCAGCCAGTTCATAAATTGCTATATAAAAAATAGCTAGTAGCGCTTATATAATAAGGGCTATAGGGCTAAATTACTTCAAACTTCCAGATAAAAACTGGGCCAGCCGCACACTCTTCGGGCTGCCCAGCACCTGGGTTGGGTTGCCTTCTTCTTCAATTTGTCCCTTGTGCAGGAAGATCAGGTGGTTGGACACCTCGCGGGCAAAACCCATCTCATGGGTGACCACCACCATGGTGCGGCCCTCCAGCGCCAGGTTTTTCATGACTTTCAGCACCTCGGACACCAACTCGGGGTCGAGCGCGCTGGTGGGTTCGTCAAACAGCATCACCTCAGGCTCCATGGCCAGGGCGCGGGCAATCGCCACGCGCTGCTGCTGGCCACCGCTCAAATGTGCGGGATAGGCATCTTCCTTGCCTTCCAGACCCACTTTGGCGAGGTATTTGCGGGCGATGTCCACCGCCTGATCGCGCGGGACTTTCATCACATGCACCGGGGCCTCGATGATATTTTGCAGGACCGTCATGTGTGCCCACAGGTTGAAGTGCTGGAACACCATGGCCAATTTGGTGCGCAGGTGCGCTAACTGTTTCGGGTTGGCAGCGTGCAACTCGCCGTCTTTGCCAGGGATCAGGTGGAGTTCTTCACCGGCCACGTTGATGCGCCCCTGGTGCGGCTTTTCCAGCAGGTTGATGCAGCGCAAAAAGGTGCTTTTGCCCGAGCCCGAGCTGCCAATGATGCTGATCACATCACCTGCGTGTGCGGTGAGTGACACCCCTTTGAGCACCTCATTGGAGCCAAAGCGCTTGTGGATGTCTTCAACCTGGAGTTTGAGCGTGGTGGTGGTCATGTCTGTGCTTTGGGTTGAATGCCTGGACGATCTCAAGCGCCCAACAGGTCGCCGCTACGAAAGGGTTCTACGCCGGCAATCTTGCCCAATTCACCACCGGCCGTGATGTAGCGGTCGCGGATGCGGGCGTAAAACACACCAGCTACGCCAGCACAGACGCGGTGGGTCTGGTTGGCAATCGGGTCGATCACCTCGGCCACCAAATCGCCAACCTTCAGCATTTGGCCAATGTCAGCCGCAAACACCACCACGCCAGGTCCCGGTGCGTGCAGTGATTCCGACCCGGCCAAAGGCGTGGCAGCGCACAGTGCGGCGGGCACGGCAGGAGGCTGGCTGCCGGTCAAAACCCCTTGGTGTTGCAGCCAAGCCATGATGGCTAGGGCGTCATTTTTCGCCCAGGCATGGCTCACATCCAGCTCGCCACGCAACTCAATGGTGGTGCTGCAGCAGCCTTGTGGCAGCGGCACACCAATGCCAACATCAACGCCATTGGCTTTGAGCCGGTCAGCCAATTGCCACCAGGCGCCTGACAGGCATTCGTCAATCGGGCGGTTACCCGAGCTCTTGGCCAGCAAAATGGCTTGGGCACCCAAAAAATGCGCCAGCTCCTGCAGGTGCGGCCAGCAGGCTTCTTCGGTGTAGAAATGCAGCACACCTTCGCAGTCGCAGTGCAGGTCCAGCACGTAGTCGGCGTCGTGCGCCAGGGTCAGCAAAGTGCGGCGCAGGCTTTGCAACTCGGTGTCCGGTTGCCAGTTTTTGAGGTAGGTGCCCATGGCTTGGCGCACGGCCAGCACGTTGGCTTGCGCATCCATGCCCAGCACCTCGCGCACGGCAGGTTCCACCGCAGCGGCCAGGTCGGGGTAATGGCGGTTGAAGTTTTCCGAAGTGTCCAACTCAAAGCGCCCCATGGGCTTGTGGTCAAGCCGCTGCGCCAGGCCAATCGGGTTGGCCACCGGCACCAGCACAATTTCACCCTGAATCTTGCCTTCGGCCTCAGCGGCTTCAAACAAGGCACGCAAATGGTGCGCCACCAGCATGCCGGGCAACTCTTCGGCGTGCAGGCTGGCCTCAATGTAAATCTTGCGGCCGTTGCCAGGTTGGCCAAAATGAAAACTGGTCAGAGTCTTGGTGCTGCCAAGGCTAGGCGAAAGCAGGGGGTGGTCAATGCGTTGCATGGGAGAAGGGGTACCAAGGTCAGGTTTTGCGCGGGGTCAGGTAGGCCAGCAAGCGGCCTTCCGAGAAGCGGAAAAAACCAATCAGACAAAACGACGCGGCAAGGTAAATGGCGGCGGCCGCCAGGTAAGCCTCAAACGGCAAATAGTAAGTGGCATAAATCCGGCTGGCGGCCGAGGTGATGTCGAGCATATTGGGCACGGCACTGGCTAGACTGGTGGCATGCAGCATCATCACCACCTCATTGCTGTAGGCGGGCAGGGTACGGCGCATGGCGCTGGGCAACACGATGCGCAGCATGGTCTGAAAACGGTTCATGCCGTAGGCATGGGCGGCCTCAATTTCACCGGCGCTGGTTTCCCGGATGGCACCGGCCAGCATCTCGGCGGTGTAGGCTGCGGTGTTCAGGCTGAAGGCCAGCAGCGCACAAAAGAACGGTTCCTTGAAATACGTCCAGGGCCAGACAGCGTCCCAGCGCGCTTGGATCCATTCCAGCTGGCCCAAACCATAGTAAATCAGATAAACCTGGATCAGCAGCGGCGTGCCCCGCATTACAAAGGTATAGGCGCTGACCACCCAGCGCACGGGTGCCCAGGGGCCGGTGAGCAACAACGCAAAAATCAGCGCCAGCACGGCGCCAACGGCCAAGGATGAGAAAAGCAGCCACAGGGTGATGACGATGCCGTTGCCAAACAGCGCCAGGTTGTCCGGCTCAAAAATGACGGCCCATTCCATTACAGCTGCACCCTTTTTGTGCCCAAACTGTAACGGGCATTGAGTTTTTTCAGGGCAAACAAGCTGATGGACGTGTAAACCAGAAACAGCGCCCCGGTGAACAAAAAGAACATGAAAGGTGAACGCGTGGCAGAGCTGGCCTGCTTGGCCAGGTAGGTCATTTCCTGCAGACCAATCAGGCTGACCAGCGCGGTGGCCTTGATCAGCACCAGCCAGTTGTTGGTGAAGCCGGGCAGGGCGTAACGCACCATTTGCGGCAGGGTGATGCGCACAAACGTCTGCGTGCTGCCCATGCCAAAAGCCCAGGCAGCTTCCATCTGGCCTTTGGGGATGCTCAAAATGGCGCCGCGAAAGGTTTCGGTCATGTACGCGCCGTAAATGAAGCCGATGGTGATCACGCCAGCGGCAAACGGCTCAATGTCAATGGTGGCCTCACTGCCGAGCTTTTCAAGCAGGGTGTTGATGCCAATGGTGCCACCATAAAACACCAGCAGCATCAGCACCAGGTCGGGGATGCCGCGGATGATGGTGGTGTAAAAAGTACCCAGGGCCACCAGCACCGGGCGGCCGGAGAGCTTGGCGGCCGCACCCAAAAGCCCGAGCATGACGGACACCGCCAACGCGCCCAGCGACACCCCTACGGTGAGCAAGGAGCCTTGCAAGATCACCAGGAGGTAGGACTGCGTATTGGAGGTCATGGGAGCGTGTAATCAGGCCAGACGACCAGCTTGTGCGGCTGAGCCACACGCTGGTCGTTCAAGCCGTCAATTACTTGCCGTACACGTCAAATTTGAAGTACTTGTCGTTGATGGCCTTGTACTTGCCATTGCTGCGAATGACTTTGATGGCCGCGTTGAGTTCCTTCTTCAGGTCGCCCTGGCCTTTGCGCAATGCCACACCGGCACCAGTACCGAAATATTTGGGAATGTAGAGTTCTGAACCGACAAACTGGTAATTTTCAGCGCCCGGTTTATCCAGGAAACCACCGCCTACTTCCATGACGTCAGCCACGGTGCCGTCCAGACGGCCAGCCTTGATGTCCAGATAGACCTGGTCCTGTGCGTCATACGACACCACTTCGACACCCTTGGTCTTGAGTTCGCCCAGCGCGTATTTCTCTTGCGTGCTGGCTTTCAGAACACCAATTTTTTTACCTTTGATGGAAGCCGGGCCGTCAAACTTGATGTCTTTCTTCAAAACGATCTTGCTCGGGGTGTTGTAGTACTTGTCGGTGAAGTCAACCTGTTTCAGGCGCTCTTCGGTGATCGACATGGAACTGATGATGACGTCGTATTTCTTTGCCATCAGGCCCGGGATCATGCCGTCCCAGGCTTGCTCCACAAACACGCATTTGCGCTTGATTTGCTCGCACAAGGCGTTGGCAATGTCCACATCAAAACCAGTGGGCTTGCCGTCAGCGGTCTTGAAGGTGAAGGGCTCGTAGGTTGCGTCAATGGCGACCTTGAGGTCTTTGCCCTGGGCAAAGGCAGTGGCGCACAGGGCACCGATGGCAGCGGCTAGCAGGAGTTTCTTCATTTAGCAACTTTCTCAAATATTGCCAGGGAACACCCGGCGGGTTAACAAAAAATTAAAAACTGATTCTACGGTCTGTCACAACGCTGACAGGGGCTGGTTTCTACTAGGTTGAATGCGCGAACAGGAGCCACTTATGGGAAGTTGCGTGAGCACACTGATTTGGTGTCAGGCGCAGGCATTGACGAAATTCAAGCAAACATCATGCCCGAAAGTGGATTGAAGCGCGTTGGGCTGGTCCATAATTGAATCGTCATGCCCCATCACACGCCCCCAGGAATTTCTCGCCGCCAGGCACTGAGTCTGCCAGGTGGTGCGATGCTGCTGCCTTTTTTGCCTTCGTGCAGCTGGTTACAGGACTTGCCGGTGGCAATGGCGGCCCACATCTGGGTTGGCTACGAACCCCTTTTCATGGCGCGTGACCTGGGCTGGCTGGATGCAAGCCAGGCGACGCTGCTTGAAACACGCTCGGCGTTCGACTCCATTGCGGCGCTGCAAGCCGGCACGGTGCAGGCGGCAGCCCTGACGCTCGATGAGATGCTTGGAGCAAGGGCCACCGGGTTGGCGCTGTCGGTGGTGATGGTCTTCAATGTGTCGATGGGTGCCGACATGCTGCTGGTGCGCCCCGGCATCACCCAACTGGCTCAACTCAAAGGCTTGCGCGTGGGTTATGAAGCCAGCTCGGTGTCCGAGGTGATGCTGGCCGAAATTTTGAAGCTTGCGGGCTTGAGCCGGCAAGATGTGACGTTGCAGAAAATCGGCGTTGGCGAGCAGGTAGAAGCCTGGCAGCGCAGAGCGGCGGATGCCTTCATCAGTTACGAGCCAGTGGCGACCCAGTTGCTCTCACAGGGTTTGACTCGGCTGTTTGACAGCAGGCAAATTCCGATGACCATCGTGGATGTGCTGGCGGTGCGCAGTGACGCGCTTGACCATGCCCATGCCAAGGCGCTAAAGCACTTGGTTGCCACGCACTTTCGGGCGCTGGATCACTTTACCCATAACCCTCAGGACTCGGCTCATCGCATAGCCGGGCACCTGAATTTGCCCGCTGCGGGGGTCTTGGCGGCGTTCCGAGGGCTGATGTTGCCCAGGGTTGCCGAGAACCACCGCCTGCTTGGTGGGAGTGCACCCGAGTTGGCCCCAACGGCTCGCCGGGTGGCAGATCTCTTGCTTCGGCTCGGCATCTTGCCCCAAAGCGATGCATTGACAAATTTGAACAATGATGCTTACCTGCCCATGAAAGGGTTGCTTAAATGACGCTGGCGCGGTTGTTTCGTTTGTTTTGCCTGCTTCTCTGTCTGACTGGCACCGCCTTGACGACTGGGCTGGCACAGGCCGCCGAGCCTGTCCGGATTGCGGTGCTGGCTTTTCGCCCCAAGCCGCAGACGTTGACCCAGTGGCAACCCCTGGCCACGGCCCTGAAAGCAGCGATCCCCGAGCGTGATTTTGTGGTGCAGGCCTACACCCTGAATGAGCTGGATGCCGTGGTTGCTGCGCGCCAGGTCGACTTTGTCTTGACCAACCCGGGCCACTATGTGCTTTTGACCCGACGCAGTGGCCTGCAAGCCCCCTTGGCCACATTGTTGATGGACGAGAGCGGGTATGAAACATCGGCCTTCGGCGGCGTGATGTTTGCCCGTGCTGATCGTCCCCCGATCACGGCTTTGGCTGAACTTAAAGGTCTTACCCTGGCCACCGTCAGCCAGGAGTCTCTGGGTGGCTACCAGATGCAGGCGTATGAGTTGCTGCAAGCCGGTGTTGACGTGACCCACGATGCCAAGTTGCTGGTCACCGGCATGCCACAAGACAAGGTGGTGAACGCCGTGTTGGATGGTCAGGCTGATGTGGGCTTTGTGCGCTCAGGTCTGCTTGAAGCCCTTGCGCGTGAGGGCAAGCTGGACCTCAGCCGCGTGACGGTGATCAATACCCAGAAGCTCAGCGCATTTCCCGTGAAATCATCGACTGTGCTTTACCCCGAGTGGCCGTTTTCTTACCTGGTGCATGTGGAGGAAAGCCTGGCACGGCAAGTGACCGCCGCCTTGTTTTTGATTGGCAACGATTCGCCGGCAGCGGCTGCCATGGGCATCCGCGGTTTCTCTGTGCCGGCCGACTACACCTCGGTAGCTGATGTGTTGCGCGCCTTGCGCATGCCCCCGTTTGACGTGGCGCCTGTGTTCACCTGGCGCGACGTGGTCATGCGTTACCATTTACCGCTCGGGCTGGCGGGCGTGTTGCTGGCGCTGATTTTGCTACTCAGCGGTCGGCTGTGGTTGTCGGGTCGCCGTTTACGCGATGAAAAACAGCGTGTGTTGCAGCAGCAACAGGCCTTGATCGAGAGCGAATTTCGCTGGAAGTTTGCAGTTGGTGCGGCAGGCGGTGGCTTGTGGGACTGGGATGTGCGCGCCGGCACGCTGTTCATGTCTGACCACTGGAAGTCCACCTTGGGTTATGCGGCCGACGAGTTGAGCCAAAGCACGGACGAGTGGGAGCTGCGCCTGCACCCTGAAGACCGCGACGGCGCCTTGCTGGCGCTGAACCTGTGCCTGAGCAGTCAGGCCGAGTTCTATGTCAGTGAAAACCGGGTGCGCTGCAAGGATGGCAGCTACAAATGGATGCTGGAGCGCGGCCAGGTGGTGGGCCGCGACGAGGCAGGTGCACCTCTGCGCATGATCGGTATTGACTCTGACATCACCGGGCGCAAGCTGTCTGAAGAAAAGATCCAGTTGGCCGCCAGCGTGTTCGGCTCGGCCCGGGAGGGCATTTTCATCACCGATGCCGCTGGCACCATCATTGACGTCAACAACGCCTTCACCTTGATCACCGGCTACAGCCGGGAGGAGGCCATTGGTCAAAGCCCGCGACTGCTCAAATCGGGCTTGCAGAGCCAGTCTTTCTATGACGCCATGTTTGCCGATCTTCAGGCCAAAGACCATTGGTATGGTGAACTCTGGAACCGGCGTAAAAATGGCGAGTTGTATGCCGAAATGCTGACCATCAGCGAAGTGCGCGATGCCCGCCAGCGTGTCACGCACTATGTGGCCATCTTCATTGACATCACCACCCTCAAAGAGCACCAGAAGCAACTTGAGCACATTGCCCATTTTGATGCGCTCACCAACCTCCCCAACCGGGTGCTGTTGGCTGACCGCATGCACCAGGCCATGGTGCAGGCGCAGCGCCGGGGCCAGACGCTGGCGGTGGCCTATCTGGATCTGGATGGGTTCAAAGGCATCAATGACACCTATGGCCACGATGCAGGCGACCAACTGCTGGTGGCAGTGTCACATGCGGTCAAACAGGCCATGCGTGAAGGCGACACGCTGGCGCGCATCGGGGGTGATGAGTTTGTGGCGGTGCTGGCCGATTTGACCGATGCCACTGACTGTGAAAATACGCTCACACGCTTGTTGGCCGCTGCCGCTCAGCCCATGCCGTTTGGTGACTTTCAGTTGCAGGTGTCGGCCAGCCTGGGTGTCACGTTTTTCCCGCAGGCGGACCCTGTCGATGCCGACCAGTTGATGCGCCAGGCCGACCAGGCCATGTACCAGGCGAAGCTCTCCGGAAAAAACCGCTACCACGTGTTTGACGCAGTGCAGGACCGCAGTGTGCGGGGACTGAACGAGCGCATCGACGAACTCGCGCGCGCCCTGGCAAATCAGGAATTTTTGCTGTACTACCAGCCCAAAGTGAACCTGCGCACCGGCCAGGTGGTGGGAACCGAGGCGCTTATTCGCTGGCAACACCCAACCAAGGGCTTGCTCAGTCCGACGCTGTTCTTGCCGGTGATTGAGGACCACATACTCAGTGTGACGCTGGGTGACTGGGTAATCGACGCGGCGCTCAAACAGTTGGTCGAATGGCTGGCGCAGGGTTTGATGCTCCCGGTCAGTGTGAACGTGAGTGCGCGCCAATTACAGCGTGAAGATTTTGTGCAAAAGTTGCGGGACGCGCTGGCACAACACCCCACCGTGCCGCCTGCCTTGCTGACCCTTGAGGTGCTGGAAACCAGCGTGTTGGAAGACCTGGGCCGCATCGCTGACATCATCACCGATTGCGCCCGCTTGGGTGTGACCTTTGCACTGGACGACTTTGGCACCGGTTATTCGTCCCTGACCTATCTCAAGCACTTGCCGGTGACGCTGATCAAGATTGACCAGAGCTTTGTGCGCGACATGCTTGCCGATGCCGATGACTTGTCGATTTTGCAAGGCGTGATCTCGCTGGCACGCGCCTTCAAGCGTGATGTCATTGCCGAGGGCATGGAAACCCCCGAGCACGGGGCCCGCCTGTTGCAACTGGGCTGCGAGCTGGCGCAGGGTTACGGCATTGCCCGGCCCATGCCAGCTGCCGACATGCCCCATTGGCTGGCCACCTGGCAGCCTGACCCAGCGTGGCGGTAGCGCGTTCTAAACCACCATCACGAACGTTTTGTAAAATTCGCAGTTGTTCAACTCAATTGGGCGCCTCTCGTACGCCTCTTATGGAAATCGTCATACTTTTTGCCCTCATCCTGCTCAACGGTGCCTTTGCCATGTCAGAAATCGCACTGGTCACAGCGCGAAAAGCAAGACTCCAGAAACTTGTGGATGAGGGCGACAGCTCTGCCATCGCGGCCGTCAAACTGGGTGAAGACCCCACCCGTTTTCTCTCCACCATCCAGATCGGCATCACTTCCATTGGCGTGCTCAACGGCATCGTCGGCGAAGCGGCACTGGCGCCACCCCTGGCGTTGTGGATGGTGACCTTGGGTTTGTCCGACCCCTATGCGTCTTACGCGGCGACCGGTCTGGTGGTGGTGTTGATCACCTATTTTTCAATCGTTCTGGGCGAACTGGTACCCAAGCGTCTGGGTCAGTCCAATCCCGAAACCGTTGCCCGGTTGGTCGCCAAGCCCATCAACCTGCTGGCGATTGCCACCCAGCCTTTTGTTCGCCTGCTGTCTGGCTCAACAAAAGGCTTGTTGCGCCTGCTGGGTGCCAAAGAGACTTCCGGGTCCAGCGTGACAGAGGCAGAAATTCATGCTGTTCTGGCCGAAGGCACCAGCGCAGGCGTGATCGAGTCGCATGAGCACACCATGGTCCGCAACGTTTTTCTGCTGGATGACCGGCAACTTGGCTCGCTCATGGTGCCCAGAAGCGACGTGGTGTTTCTCGACATCAACTTGCCGTTTGAAGAAAACCTCAAACTGATCGACAGCGCGGACCATGCGCGGTTTCCTGTCGTGAAGGGGAGCCTTGACGACATTCTGGGGATCGTGAACGCGCGACAGTTGCTGTCGCAAGTCGCCCACGGCGAGATACCCGACCTGCAGGCCAAGTTGCAGGCACCACTTTACGTGCCGGAAACCCTGACAGGTATGGAGTTGCTGGACAACTTCCGGTTGTCTGATGTGCACATGGCCTTTGTGATTGACGAGTATGGGCAAGTCCAAGGGATCGTGACCCTGAAGGATCTGATTGAAGCCATCACCGGGGAGTTTCAGCCGCGCGACCCTGAAACATCGTGGGCGGTTCAGCGCGATGATGGCTCCTGGCTGCTTGACGGTCACATTCCCATCCCCGAGTTGAAAGACCGCTTGGGGCTCTACAGCGTGCCAGAAGAAGAGCGTGGCCGCTACCACACGCTCAGCGGCATGATGATGCTGCTGACCGGCCGTTTGCCCAAAGTCGCGGACAGCATTGAATGGCAGCACTGGAAATTTGAGATTGTGGACATGGACGGCAAGACCATTGACAAAGTGCTCGCCTCCAGCCTGTCCCAGGACCCCAGCGTTGCAGATGCCGGGTTGAATGCGGGATGACAACTCAGGCATCGGCTTTGATTCAGACCGCTTTCGGCAACGGCAACTCACCATCGTGACAAAACCTCCTGGCGGTCATGCGCTGTCAACCGTTCTTTGGGAACTCTCTGCGGATACGCAGCGTGAACGCATCGCCATACGTGACTTGCTGGCGGCACTTGGCGACCGCGCAACAGGTGCCCTGATATTTATTTTTGCATTCCCCAATGTCTTGCCAATGCCGCCCGGCACGTCAACTATTCTGGGGGCGCCGCTGATCTTTCTTGCCGCCCAACTGATGCTGGGCCGGGCACCCTGGTTGCCGACTTTTGTGGCGAATCGCTCCATGACCCGTTCAGATTTTTCCTTGCTGGTCAAACGCATCCTTCCCTGGCTGCAACGCGCTGAAAATCTGTTGCGACCCCGTTTCACCAGCCTGGCCGTACCGCCAATGGAGCACGTCATTGGCCTGCTGTCGCTGCTGTTGGCGGTCTTGCTGGTGCTGCCGATTCCCCTGGGTAACGTCTTGCCTGCATTGGCCATCAGCCTGATGGCACTTGGTGTGCTTGAGCGTGACGGCCTTTGGGTGCTGTCTGGCCTTGCGGTGTCAGTGGCTGCCGTGTTTGTGGTCTACGGTGTGGTGTTCGCCCTGATCAAGGCCGCCCTGTATTTTTTTACCCAGGTCTTGTAGTGAACACGCCTGCGACAGTCGGCTTTATTGGCGCTCGCTGGCGGGGCCAGGCGTCATTGAA
>JBBQZG010000006.1:0-49611 GCA_038207945.1 Burkholderiales bacterium | reverse complement strand
CCTGCCCTCCTCCAGCCCGGCAAACGCCAGCTGGTCGTTCGAGCGCAAATTGGTGGCTTGGCGTGAAGTGATTGAGCTGGCTGGGCTGGTTTGACTGGGCAAGAAATGCAGCCCCTGGTTGTCGCCTGTCATTGCGAGCGAAGCGTGTCGATCCATGACCCCGGACTTCCTGGATTGCCGCGTCGCAACGCAACGCTCCTCGCGGTGACAGATTGAGAAGCCGGGTACGTCTACGACGGACCATCCATCAGGTCTGGCAGCATGAGGGTTGTGGCAAGGCGCAGGCGCATCGTGGTCAGGCCGAGCAACATCAGCAAGAATTTGTTGCCCAGGCGCGGATGCTCATCGAGCATTTGTTGGAAGCGTAAATTGGTCAGTACTGCAAAGTCGCTGGGTTCTGTGGTGACGCAACTGGCAAACCGGGTTTGCCCATCAATGAGCGACATCTCACCCAGCATTTCACCGGGTTTTAGTTCTGAGACCACTTTTTGGCGCCCGTGATGTGATTTGAGAATCACGGCTCTTCCGGTAAGCAAGATGGCCATGGAGTCACCATCATCGCCCTCACGCAGAACGGTGGTGTTGCGCGGCACACCAAAGCATTCCATGTATTCACTGAGCCGCGCGGTCTCCTCAACGGTCAGCGACTCAAAGGGTGCCATGGGGCTGACTGCTTCGATGAACTCATTGAGAAAGCCGCTGGCCGGGCCTAAAGACTCAATGTCGGACTCTAATTCAGCGAAGGATGATGTCATTTTTTTGGTGGACGCTATCAATCGGGTAGTGTTCAGCCTATCAGGCTGAACTGCAATAGTCCATCCGGACTAACGTGGGAATGAAACTTTACGCACCGCGACATGATTTGGCAGCTGTCCAGCCCATCAGAAGCTGCCAAAATCCAGCATCAGTGGCCACGCGTTGCTGGCCACATTAATTTATCCCGTACTTTTCAGGATTCATGCACCAAAGAATTAGCCGCGCTGGCAAAGCACCGGGTTCTATTTGGGTCTGGCAGTTGCCGTTTCAGTGGGCATTTCACGCATCGTGCTGGGCGCGCACAGTGCCAGCGAGGTGTGGTCAGCTTGGGCGATTGGGCTGCTGGTGAGCTGTGGAACGGTTGGCGCTATCCAAGGTCAACAGCTGCATTCGGCACTTGCCAGGTTGTCGCCACTGGTGTTTTTGTTGGCACTCAACTCCGGCGCAGCCACCTACTTGCCAAGCCACGACCTGGAAGTGAAGATTGCATTGGCGATCTCCGGGCGCGTCAAGCCGTTTGGGCGACATCAACTGTTGAAATCTCAGCGCCCGCCTGAGCGCGCCGAGGCGTTGTAAAAATCGCTTGCCACCGCAGGGAACGGCCAAATTAGTGAAATGTTTCGTTCTGTTTGGAACTTTATCGGCTGTTGACGCGAATGACTTTCTGCAAGATGTCGCGAGCGCTCTTTAGCAGAATGCTTGTGAGTGGCGTAGTTGTCGGCGATCAGATGCAGCGTCTTGTCCTTGGGGGTCTGACGGTCGATCTGGCGCAGAAGCTTCAGCCACTCGTCGGGGATATGGCACTTCTGACATTGTGCGATGAGTAGAGGGTCCAGCACGTTGAGGGCGGCAAACAGCATGGTTGTACCGATGCGCTATTTAGCGAACGTCATCGTCTGCGCGCGCACCTTCTTCATAGGCAAGCCCGGTTGCGTGCGGACCAACGCCTGCACTTCTCATCGCAACACAGCACCAGTGCGTGCTCGGGCGGAGACAAGTACAGACTCACGACATCTTCAAGCTTCTCGACGAATTCCGGATCGCGCGATACATTGAAGCCTCGAACAATATGCGGCTTGAGACCATTGGCTTGCCAGCGTCGCATCACGGTGCTGGCGCAGACCCCCAACACTGCACCCATCTTGCGCGCGATCCAGTGTGTGGCAGCCTCAGGTTTGGATTGCGTGATCAGCTTCACCAGCTTTTGCACGGCAACCTTCACCGACGTCACTCTGCGTGACAAGTTGCGCTCATTTCCTTTAAGACCCGATTCGACGTAGCGTTCGCGCAAGCGAGCGAACTGCATGCGGTCCACACCGAGTTGTTGCGCAATTTCCTTGTTCTGCACGCCCTCGCTCGCCAGCAGCACGACGCGTGCATGCTGGGCCAATCTCATGCTGGTGCGTCTGAAGCGCGCCAGCGCGATCAGCTCGGTTCTTTGCTATTCACTGATTTCAACAAGTGTTCGGCAATATCTTCTTTGTCGTCTTTACCAAAGCGGGTAATTCCAACACAGTATTACGGATATCCAAATTTTTTTGGCACGGCAAATCTTGAAGGTGGCTGGTGAATTTTTTCATCAAAAAAATGGCACCCCCGCCCTCAACCGATCTAGATTCCGGATGTAGAAAAATCCCAGGTTCCAAGGGCTATTTTGGAAATAAATCCCTAGACTTTGCCTTGCCAGTTGTCAGACCGCTGGCACAACAGGTACTGCAACTGGGCACACCGCCGGTAAGCCCACTTGATTACGGAAGGTAAGCGCGTCATAGTAATCACCTTGATAGGCAATTTTTCCGGCTTTGAACCGGATCATGGATACGCCATGAAACGCAATAGGTTTGCCGGTGGCCTTGCCGCAGTCCACCGGAATACCCGTGTTGGTTCCGGTGAAGACCCACTGGAAGGCAACCGCATCTTTACTCACCAGGGGTGCGCCTTCCATCTTCCAATGCAAGTCCGGAAAGGCATCCATGAAGAACTTGATCACGTTGTCACGTGCAGTCACCACGCCATATTGGGACTGACCAACAGAGGCGTCATAGTATTCGACCTCATAATCAAAGTTCAAGGCGGCTTCGTTGGCGTTGTGTGCGTTCCATGCGGCCATGTACTTTTGCACGACTGTGAGCGGGGCATCTGCAGCATGGGACTGTGTTGTCAGCAACAAGGCGGGCAGCAAGACAAGTCGACCAAGGCGGGAAAGATTGAGTGATGGCATGGTTTTCTCCGGGTTGTGAAACGGGTTCAAATGGTGTGCTTGACCATTACATGGCGAACGCAGCTGTAGTCCTCCAGTGCGTAAACCGACATGTCTTTGCCATAACCTGAGTGTTTCATGCCGCCGTGTGGCATTTCAGACACCAGCATGAAATGTGTGTTGACCCAGGTGCAACCGTATTGCAGACGCGCGGCAAGGTTCATGGCACGGCCAACGTCACGCGTCCAGACTGAGCTGGCCAAGCCGTACTCAGAGTCGTTGGCCCAAGCCAGGGCCTGCTCAGCATCCTTGACGCGGGTGACCGAAACCACTGGGCCAAAAACTTCGCTGCGAACAATTTCGTCGTCCTGCAGTGCACCGGCAACCACCGTGGGTTTGTAGAAAAAGCCCTTGTTACCCCAGGCGCTGCCGCCAGTGGTGATTTCAACATGTGGCAACTGGCTGGCCCGGTCTACAAAGCTGGCCACCCGGTCACGCTGGCGGGCCGAGATCAGTGGGCCCATCTCCACACCCGGCTCTTGTTGCAAGCCGACTTTGATGCTTGACACCGCGCTGCTGAGGTCAGCCACCAGGCGTTCGTAAATTTTGTCGCTGGCATACACCCGGCAGGCTGCGGTGCAGTCTTGCCCGGCGTTGTAATAACCGAAAGTACGCAAGCCCTCAACAACACTTGGCAAGTCGGCATCGTCCAGCACAATGACTGGTGCCTTGCCGCCCAGTTCAAGGTGAGTTCGGGTGATACCACGCGCTGCAGCCTCCATGATCTTGCTGCCGGTTGAAACATCGCCCGTGAGCGAAGCCATGCGGATGCGTGGATCGCGAATCAGCGGTGCCCCCACTGTGTCGCCACGACCACAAACGACGTTGACCACACCCGGTGGCAAGATGTTGGCCAACAACTCGCCCAGGCGCAGGGTTGTCAGCGGTGTGTTTTCAGAAGGTTTAAGTACCACGGTGTTGCCCATCGCTATGGCTGGGCCGAGTTTCCAGGCAGCCATCATCAGCGGGTAGTTCCACGGTGCAATCGATGCCACCACACCCAGCGGATCACGCCGGATCAGGCTGGTGTGGCCAGCCAAGTACTCACCACCCAAGGAGCCCGACATATTGCGAATGGCGCCCGCAAAGAAGCGGTACACATCGGCAATGGCGGGGATTTCATCGTTTCGGGCCGCACTCAAGGGTTTACCGCAGTTGAGCGATTCCAGCATGGCGAATTCGTCACCATGCGCCTCAATGGCATCGGCAATTTTCAGCAGATAGACGCTGCGGTCCTTGGGTGTGAGCGCTGCCCAGGCGGGAAAAGCCGCGTTGGCGGCATCCACCGCTTGGCGCAGTTGATCGGCGCTGGCTTCGCGCACCTCACACAGCAGCTCGCCGGTAGACGGGTTGAGGATGCTCTCGGCACGACCATCGCCGGTCACAGCCTGACCATTGATGAGAAGTTGGGTCGGAAATCGTGGTGCTGCCATGATGAAGTTCCAGAAAGTTGAAGACGGACATTGAAGATAAATAAGGCTTAGCGGCCACCCGGGTTGGCATCGCCATCGCGGGTAAAGCGCCAGGCCAACAAGATCAGGGGCATGGTGATCAACATCACCAACAGTGCCACCACATTGGTGATGGCGACTTCGCGCGGGCGACTGAGCTGGTTGAGCAGCCAGATCGGCAGGGTTTTGTCGGCCCCGGCCGTGAAGGTGGTGACAATCAGCTCGTCCACCGACAGGGCAAAAGCCAGGATGCCACCGGCCAGCAACGCTGTGCTGAGTTGCGGCAAGATGATGTAACGCAGAGTGGTCAAAGTGTCCGCACCCAAGTCCATGGAGGCTTCAATCAACCGTGCTGGCAAGCGGCGCAAACGTGCCACCACGTTGTTGTGCACGATGACCACACAAAACGTGGCGTGGCCAACCACAATTGTCCAAAACCCGGGGTTGACATCCATCAGCTTGAAAGTGGCCAACAACGCAATGCCGGTCACGATGCCGGGCAAAGCAATCGGCATGATCAGCAGGGTGGTGAACGCATCCTTGCCAAAGAAACGATCCCGGTTCAAAGCCGCCGCAGTGAGTGTGCCCAGCACCATAGCCACCAGGGTGGCCATGGCGGCCACAGACAGCGACAACACCATGGCATCTTGGATGTCGATGCGCTCAAAGGCCCGGGCAAACCAGTGCAGGGTCAGGCCATGGAGCGGAAAGCTGTAGCCACTGTCATCACTGTTGAACGCGTACAGCGCGATGAAAATCAACGGCAGGTGTAGCAACACCAACCCGGCGTAGGCTACCGTGCGCAACACCGCCAGGCCACTGGGCAAACTTGGTTTGAAAGCGTGTGGGGACGATTTAAAGCGCATTAAAAGCTCCCAAACGCCGCGCCAGGGCCAGATACACCGTGATCAAAAGAATGGGCACACAGGTAAATGCAGCGGCCATGGGCATGTTGCCTATGGTGCCTTGGAGGGTGTAGACCATGCTGCCGATGTACAAGCCCGAGGGTCCGATCAACTGGGGAATGATGTAGTCCCCTAAAGTAAGTGAAAACGTGAAGATGGAACCCGCCACCACACCGGGAAATGCCAGCGGCCACAACACCGTGCGAAAGGTCTGGAACGGTCGCGCGCCCAGGTCTGCAGAGGCCAGCAGAAGATTGGCCGGCACACGTTCGATAGCGGCCTGGATCGGCAAAATCATGAACGGCAGCCAGATGTAGGTGAATACCATCAAGCGCCCGATGTTGGAGGTTGCCAGGGTTTCACCACCGATGCCAGGGATTCGCAACACAGCCTCCAGAGCACCCAGCAACCCAAGGCGCTCCAGCGTCCAATACATGACACCGCCTTTGGCCAGCAACACCGTCCAGGCATAGGCTTTGACGATGTAACTGGCCCACATGGGCAGCATCACGCCAACAAAGAACACCCCTTTTTCAGTAGGCGTAGCGTAGTGCGCCATGTAGTACGCCATCGGAAAACCAATCAGCATGGTGCCGAATGTGACCGCTATCGCCATGGTCACGGTTCGCAGCACGATGTCCAGATTGGCTGGCACCATCAGGTTGAGGAAGTTGTCCGTGGTCAGCTCAGCTACCACCGACATGGCCATATCGTCAAAGGTGAAAACGCTTTGGACCAGCAAGGTGAGCAAGGAGCCGACGTACACCACGCCAAACCACAACAGTGGCGGGGTAAGCATCAGCAGTAGCGTCAGATGGCGGCGCCGATACAGCAAGTTAGAGATCCCTCGGCTCAGGGTGGTGTTCTCAGGCATGGAGCATCACCATGTGCTGTTGGGACCAATGCAATGCCACCCGCTGGCCGGGTGCTGTCTGCGCGGCCAGGTCTCTTGCAACTGCAGCGTCTTGTTGCAAGGCGGTGATGGTTTGCCCACCGACCTGAACCTCAATGCGCTGATTGGCCCCTAGAAATTGAATGGCCAGCACCTCGCCTTCGACTTGCACACGCCCAGGTGCCAATGTGGTGCCAGTTGGAGCCAGAGTGATGTTTTCCTGGCGAACCGAAAAACACAGTGATTGCCCGGTAATGCTGCGTGCCAAGTCCGCAGCGATCACGTTGGAACTACCCACAAAGTCCGCAACAAAACGGGTGCGTGGTTGGTGGTACAGCTCACGCGGTGTGGCAATTTGCTCAATCTGCCCATGGTTGAACACTGCCACGCGGTCTGACATCGACAGCGCTTCACCTTGGTCATGCGTCACATAGACAAAGGTGATGCCCAATTTTCGATGCAACACTTTGAGTTCTACCTGCATTTGTTCGCGCAGCTTCATGTCCAGCGCACCCAGCGGTTCGTCCAGTAGCAAAATTCGCGGACGATTCACCAGTGCACGGGCCAGCGCCACCCGCTGGCGCTGGCCGCCCGAGAGCTGCGCCGGGGTTCGCTCACCATGATCCGGCAGCGCTACCATGGCCAGCGCTTCACGCGCCAGGGTGTAACGCTCGGCTTTGGGCACTTTGCGAACCATCAAACCATAAGCAACGTTGTCCATCACGTTCATGTGAGGAAACAGCGCGTAGTCCTGAAACACGGTATTGACATCGCGCGCATAAGGCGGTGTGCCAGCGGCTTCAATGCCCATCAAAGTCAAATTTCCGCTGCTTGGCTGCTCAAACCCCGCCATCAGACGCAGCGAGGTGGTTTTCCCTGAACCTGAAGGCCCAAGCATCGAAAAAAATTCGCCTTCCTGAACGGTGAAGCTGACGCTGTTAAGTGCCTTGACCTCACCATAGTGTTTCGCAACGTTTTTGAATTCGATGGCAATGGACATGATTGACCCAATAATTAACGACCACCCATGACGCTGATGTAGTCCATGGTCCATTTGGAATAAGGCACACACTTGCCCTGCGTGGTGCAATTGGCTTGCGGTGTTTTCCAGAATTTGACCTGGGTGAACCGGTCATAACCGTTGTCTTTGCAGAAATCGCCACCGCCCGGAGCCTTGGCCTTGCAAGCGGCAGCACTCACCGGGTTGGCGCCAAACCACTCGGCCAGTGGGGCTTGCACCTGGTTGCTCAGTGAGTGCTCCATCCATTTGTAAGCACAGTTGGTGTTCTTGGCGCTGGCGTGCAACATGGTGGTGTCAGCCCAACCGGTGACACCTTCTTTGGGAATGGTGGAGGCGATGGGCTTTTTTTCACCGGTCAGGGCATTGACTTGGTATCCCCATGAGCCCGAAGCCACCACGCCTTCATTTTTGAAGTCGTTCATCTGAACGGTGGCATCGTGCCAATAACGGTGAACCAGCTTCTTCTGACCGCGCAGCAATTCCAGCACAGCGGCATATTGCTTGTCATTGAGCTCATACGGATCTTTGATGCCCAGTTCAGGCTTTTTGGACATCAGGTACAGGGCGGCATCGGCCAGGTAAATGGCACCGTCATAAGCCTGCACACGCCCTTTGTTGGACTTGCCATCGGGCAACTTCTGTTCTTCAAACACGATCGACCAGGATGCAGGTGCCTGTTTGAACACATCTGTGTTGTACATCAACACATTGGGACCCCATTGATAAGGAACACCGTAATGTTTGCCATCCACAGTGTGCCAACTGGCGTTCTGCAAACGCGCATCCACATTTTTATAAGAGGGAATCAATGCCAGATTGACCTCTTGCACCAGTTTGGAGGCTACCAGGCGCAAGCTGGCATCACCCGAGGCGGTCACCAAGTCGTAGCCCCCTTGCTTCATCAAAGACACCATTTCGTCAGACGTAGCAGCAGTTTTGGCGTTGACTTTGCAACCGGTTTCCTTCTCAAAACCAGTGACCCAGTCGTAGGCCTTATCGGATTCGCCCCGCTCTATGTAGCCAGCCCAAGCGATGATGTTGAGCTGCCCTTCGCCTTTGCCGATGGCTGTGGGGGGGGCGGCAAGTGTGGACATTGCGGCGCAGCTTGCAAGCAGGCCTGCTGTGATGGCGTTTTGACGAGACATAAGATTCTCCTGGTGCGAAATGAATGAACAAACCGCTGGACGTTGAATGGTCGTTCAGCTCGTTAGGGATCTTAGGGTGTGCACCAGGCCTTGACCACCATGTCCAGCCAATACAATCTATCTATAAAACAGAAACCTCGCACCAAAACACACCAAAATAGTGGTTTACCCTGTGTCTCAAAACAGTGCACACTGAGATTTACCCCATAAATAGCCCGAATTGGTGCCAGAAATGACGAAACATCGGTATGAGCACATCATTTAAGAGCATTCGGTATTTCATAGCAGTGGCAGAGTCAGGCTCCATTTCTGCCGCTATTCAGGAACTGGGTGTGTCCCAATCGGTGGTGTCTGCTGCCATAGCCCAGATTGAGGCGGATTTGGGCACACTCTTGTTTGAGCGCAGGGCACGCGGCATGTCACTCACCCATGCGGGTCATCAGTTTTTGCGCCATGCCCACCAGATCGAGGTGGCTATGCGCAACGCCCGCGACGCTCTGGCTGCCAGACCCCATACTGTGACTGGCCGTCTCAATATTGGCGTTACCAGCCTGATGGTGGGTTACTACTTGCCATTTTTGCTGGACCGCTTTCGCCGGGTATTTCCGCGCATACAAGTTCAGATCACCGAAGACAGGCGCGACTATTTAGAGCATTTGCTGGTCAGTGGCGAACTAGATGTGGCACTGATTGTGGTGTCACAGTTACAAAACTACCGTGCACTGGAAACAGAGACCATTTTGCGATCCGGCTGGCGAGTGTGGTGCCCGGTAAACCACCGCTTGGCCATGCAGGAAAAAATCCATTCAAAAGACTTAGCCGAGCAGTCTTTGATTTTGCTGCAGGTAGATGAGTTGGGTGATGCCACCACGGCGCTTTGGAACGCGGACGGCAACGATCTGAATGTATTGATTCGCACCTCATCCGTCGAAGCTGCGCGTAGTCTGGTTGCCACCGGCGCAGGTTGCACGGTGTTGCCAGATATGCTTTACCGTCCGTGGTCGCTGGAGGGTGACCGCATCGAAGCCCGACTCCTGGCCGCTCCGATGGCACACTTGGAGGTTGGCCTTGCGTGGCGCAAAGGTGCCACACAGCCCGAGTCGCTCAGTAACTTCTTAACCGCGGTACGCCCCACGTTGGATGGTCATTTGTCGGCGACCGGCGGGTATTTGCGCTGAGTTACGTTTGTTAACTTTTCTAATTGAGCATCGTTGAACACACCTGGATCAACAAACTGGCACTGATTTCCTTGTGCTGAGTGAACGATTTTTTTGCCCGGCAAATCTTGAAGGCGGCGGGAGAATTCATTCACAACAAATAAATGGGGGCCCCTCCCCTAAGCCTTGAAAGTCACATTGGCGTCCCGCCCCAAAACAATGCACAGCATGAAATCCGCGCACCAAGTTAGGAATGAATTAAAGTGCCGCATTAATCTGATGACCCAACGTCGTCATTTCGTGTTTTTGCTTTAACTTTGGTCCCCCTCATGCCCCAACTTTCACCCAATGGCGTCAAGTGCGTCCAAGACATCGCCCAGCGACACAACTTCAGCTTTGGTGCTGTGCAGTCGATGATGGATTCCGTCATCAACGGTAATGGCAGCATGGCGCAGTTCAGCCACCCCGAGTTTGGCGGCTCCGGCCAATGGATGCAAGGAGGCATGACCATGATCAGCGACATGTTCAACAACTACCTCAAAGGTCGCGTGGACAACCTTTGCTCTGAATTGTCCCGCTTGATTTCCAACCAATCTGACCTGATTCGCACCGGCAGCTTTCAGAGCCAGGGCCAAGGCGGCAACACCTCGTACAACGGCTTTGGCGGTGGCGAATCGGATGGTAGCAACCCAAACAGCCTGTTTGCACCGGCGCCACCCGGCTGGTGGGGGCCGGATTTAAAGTGGCCCAACAGCTCCGGTGGACAAAATGGCATGCGTTACGCCTGGTTTTCACAAGCGTGCCGCCTGGCCATCGAGTACAACGGCCAAGTCATCATTTATGACACGCTGGATCACCAAATTGGCGGCGTGTCACAACAGCAAAGCGGTGGCTACTCGGTGACTTTTTCCAGTCAATACGGTTATGTCGATTTGTCCCGTCTGCCTGTCATGAGTATCAATGGTCAACCACCGATTGCCCCGCCAACCCCGAGCGTCGAGCCAAGCGACAACAGAAACACCTATGCTCCGCCCGTCCTCAATGCAATGTCAAACAACGCATCGGCTAACTACAGTGGTGACAGCGACATTTTTTCCAGCATTGAGAAGCTGGCAGCTTTGCAAAGCCGCGGCATCCTGAGTGATCAGGAATATGTGACAAAAAAAGCGGAGCTATTGAGTCGGCTTTAAACATTTGCGCTGAATCGCATGAAGCCTGCCGCCTGCTGAGCAAAAGTAGTGGGAAACACTTGCGTCATGGTTGTCAACAACCCATCGCACTCTCGCTGATCCCAACTATGGTCAGCGCGTTGCCGTGCCGTGTTTCGTCCCAGTTTGAATAGCAGACCGGTGGTGGTGCTGTTCAACAACGATGGCTGTGCGATTGCCAGGTCAAACGAAGCCAAAGCGCTCGGCATCAAGATGGGGGCGCCATGGTTTCATATCCGCCATTTCGAGGAATCAGATGGGTTGGTGGCGCTGTCGGCAAATTTTGCGCTGTATGGCGACAACAGACATGAGTGACCGAATGATGAGTCTGGCCGCAGGGTTGGCTCATGTTCCAGACCCATGCAATCCGTGCCATGCAGTTCACGCACAGTGCGCTCCAACACCACGGACCAACTGCGTTTCACCATGACAGGGTCAAGTCGCGCCAGATCGAGAACGGTATGGATGCCAGCCTCCTTGAGTTGGGCACCGATGCGTCTTCCGATCCCCCAAACCTCACCGAAGCAGGCCTCCAGCATCTTGCCAGTGCAACGCAGGGAAACCGACAAGCTCGCTCGGCTCACGAGACTTTGGTGGACAAGGTGGTCGAGTCAGTTCTGCGTGACGGGCGGATCGCCTTGACAAATTTGAGTTTGCGTGCAAAGGTGTCAAATGCTGATACCGAAGAGACCCAATGGAAAATGTGCCAGCCAGACGTTTTTTCAATTCGCAACAGCTCCTGGCAGGACTACCTGGTACCCGTTATCCATGAGATCAAGGTCAGCCGTGCTGATCTGCTGGGCGATTTGAAGCGACCAGAAAAGCGAGCGGCATACCTGGACGTTGGTGGCCAGTGCTGATATGTCCTTGGCTGTGATCGCACTGGCCACCCGATTGCCAAGCCCAATGAAATTCTCATTGAGTGTGGTGTGATGGTTTTTCAGAACAACCAGTTCGAGGTGAATCGGATGGCGCCAAAAAAGACTGTCAGTGTGCTGCCGTTTTATATTTGGATGGAACTGGCAAAGGCGACTCCTTGGCGAAGGTCAGATTTGGATAACCCCCAAGCGGCGTTGACAACGCACTGACCTGGTGTCTACGCGCCGTGTTGACTTGAGTCATTCCAATGGCTCTCATGCAAGGCTGATCCGGTTGGACAATCCCACCCAACAGTATTGATGAACGTCGTGCAAGCCTGACTTGCTCTGCCTTGGTCCGGATTCAAATGATGACAATAAATGGTTTGCCCCGCTAAACTGGAGTACATGCAATTAACGAAAGAAGAAATGTTTGACAAAAGCGGCAATTGGATCCACCTTGAAACGTTTGACAATTTTGACAATGGTTTGTCTGAGTTGATTGATCTCTGGTCAAGTAAGGCGACCCAAGCGGTCAAAGAATCAGCACTCGCTCACTTCAAAGAAGACCTGGAAGGTGCTGTGCTCAATTGGGCCGAGAACCGGGCCAAGTCGAAAAAATACGCCACCATTGGTGAAGAGTTGGCTGAGTTTGAAGATGCACTCAAGGGCTCTGGCGTTACACCTGAGCCCGACGGCAAGGCACCAGAGGCATAAGTGGTAACGATGGTGCCCGCTAAGGTCAAAAAGAAGGTCTGATCGAGAAATAACATGATGCACTTTGGATACAACGGACTCCTTGGCGTGTTGGTGCTGGCTGGGGACATTTGGGCCATTCTCAATATTTTCCAAAGCTCAGTATCCAACGAGAAAAAATTGGTCTGGATAGTCGCCGTAGTGTTGCTGCCCGTTCTGGGCTTGTTGCTGTGGTACTTCCTTGGTCCGCGCAACGGTAGATCGGGCTGACAGTCGGTGCGGTTGCTGGTCTTGTCTGGGGCTCCTATACCGAGAATATCGACTCGGCCGAGACGATATTCCCCTCTGAATTTTTTCAGTTGTCAACGTCCATCCTGTGAAGGACACAGCATTCTTGGTGGATCTACAGACGACTACAAAGGCTGTCGTGTCGCACCTTCAAACCTCAGCATTACCGGAGTTTTCCATGCCACGCCCAATTCTTGACGAAAGATACATTCACCCTGCTGTTCGCAGCAAAGTTTCGGGGAACCAGCAGTCCATCGTGCACGAGGTGATGGCGGCGATCAAAAACAACGATGTGGTGGTGGTGGGAATGGGCTTCAACCCTTTTCCCAAGCAGGCGTGCAAGGCACTGGACATGATCAAGCAGCCCTACAAGTATTTGGAGTACGGGAACTACTTCAACAATTGGCGTAAACGCAACGCCCTCAAAATGTGGACAGGATGGCCAACTTTTCCGATGGTGTTCGTCAAAGGCACGCTCGTTGGCGGCGCCGATGATTTAAAGTCAATGATCACCAGCGGCGAGTTCAAGAAAATAGTGGCGTAAACATTGCCCTTCAACCAGGCATGCCAGCAACGTGAACTTATTCAAACGACTCCTATCGCGCCGTCAACCCCTGTCGCCAGAGCAACGTGCCAGGGACCTGATCAAGGCCATCGACGCTGGGGGTATCCCCCTGAACCCTGCTGTGGTCAACGACATTGCCAGGAAGTTGGGGCTTGACGTGTCAATCACAGCGCCAATGCTTGAGACCATTGCACGTGTTCGTGTAGCCACTGGGGTGAAGATCAATGCAAAAGCTGCTGGGGCAGTGACCAGTGCGGTTATTCCTGACGGTGACTGATTGGCTTAAAGTTTATGACACGCTTACATACCTTCTGGCGAGGGTCATTCTGGCTACTGGTACTGGTCACACTGTGGTTATCGCTCATTCCAGGAGATCAAGTACCGTCAGCTTTCCACTTCTGGGACAAAGCGCAACACGCATTGGGGTTTGCGGCGCTGGCGTTTCTGGGCCTGCTCGCGTATCCAAGTCGAATTCGTTTGCTGATGCTTGGCCTGGCGCTGTTTGGTGCCGGTATTGAGTGCGCGCAGTGGTTAACTGGCTGGCGTCAAGGCGATTGGCAAGACTGGGTCGCCGACTGCTTGGGGTTGGGGATGGGGTATGTGGCCTGGCGTTTGGTACGCTTGCTGGTCAAGGTATAGATCTGGCTCAACAGGTGCGCTACCCGCAATAAAAAAGGGCAGGATTCATAACGAACCCCGCCCTTTCCAGGTGCTTCCTCAAGTATGGGAAGCGTCATGACGGCGAACCGTCAGTCAGATGTGAGCGTAAGTATTGTCTATGGTCATCTACGGGGCTCCTTTACCGAGGATAAAAACTCGGTCACGCACGAATTTTGCTCCAGATTTTTGAAGTGGTCAATAACTTTAATGACGCTTGTCACAAGGAAATTGATCTTGGTCTCGACTTCGATGAAGGCACCAAGCCCCAGCGCATTGACTGCGGTGATTCAACTAAAATTCACGCTCAAATGTGCACCTTTCACTCTCGAATCTATCTCGCCTCACAAAGCCCTCGCTACCGCGATTCGCTCAAGCAAATCGGTGTCAGCTTTGAATTGCTGTTGCTACGAACCGATCCACGTCGCGAAATTGCCAAGGATGAAGCGCCGCATACGTCCGAGTCGACATCGGATTACCTGGAGCATCTCTGCTGCACAAAGGCTATAGCGGGTCGCAGCGCATGGATTTCGCGCGGCTTGCGTCCATTCCCAGTGCTCGCTGCGGACTCTGTTATCGATTTAGACGGCACGCTCATCGGAAAGCCCCGTGATCAAAAGGAATCTGCTGACATACTGAGGAAGTTGTCTGGGCGCCAGCACCAACTCACGAGTGCGGTAGCAGTCGCGTTTCGGGACCATGTTGTCTTCCGCTTGACCACCACCATCGTGACTTTCGCGACATTGAACGAGGAACGCATTAATTTTTATGTGAACGGCAATGAAGGGCGTGACAGGGTCGGCGCGTATGCAATTGAAGGCTTAGGCGGTGCGTTTGTAAAGCGAATTGAAGGCAGCCATTCCGCGCTTTTTGGCCTGCCTCTATTTGAGACTGTTGAACTGTTAGCCGATCTTGGGTGGCCAGTTTGACAACTCTTCAAGCATACCTGCCACGGCGCTAACAACTGCTGAAATGACTCGAAATAGTCTGGACGCTGCACCCATTCAAGTCGAAATAGACGGCGCGCCCCCAAAGCGCTCAGACCTCAATCGGTCATAGACGCCCACTGCCGAGCAACCCGATTAATCCGATTGCAATCAAATATATGGCCACGATGAAGTTCAGCAGCTTGGGCATCACCAATATAAGAATCCCTGCCAAGAGCGAAATAAGTGGCGTGAGGCTGAGATGAAGGTTCATGAGAACTCCGATGTGGTTGAAGGAAAGCAAATAGGTATGGTCAGATAATGTGATCTATCCCGCGGCGGATCAGTGCGTTGCCGCACAAAATTCGTTGAAAACAAACCTGGCCCAGTGGCGCGAAGATAAAGAGCGGTCTAAGATCACGTTTTTTTATGGATTGATGCAGTCAACTACCCCGGCCTAAAGGCCGAGGCTTGGGTCGAAAGGCCCTAGCTGGTTGACCAGACCAAGCGGTAACCAGTCCGCTACGTGTGAGATAGGTCGCAATGCGACGCACCTTGGGATGCTTCCTCAGTCCCAAGCTCTGCAAGGCTTTAATCATGCTGGCGAAAGGTAAAGCGCCGAAGGTTTTAGCCGCCGCGAGTCGCAAGACTCACGGGAGCCGGTCTCACACATGGTCGAGGGGAGCGAAGCTTGCACTTCAACCTGCACGCTTCCGTCACAAGGCCCGTAAGGGCTGGCAGCTGGAAAGACAGCACTTTTTTGTTAAGGACTAAGTTTGTCAGTTTTTGTGTTGGATATCCGAGGTGTCCCAGTGATGCCGTGCACCGAGCGTCGCGCCAGGCTACTGCTGGCACGGGGCCGGGCGCGCGTGCACCACCTGGTGCCCTTTGTGATTCGGCTCACCGACCGCCAGGTGGTCACTTGTGCGCTGCAGCCCCTGCGCATCAAGCTGGACCCGGGCAGCAAGACCACCGGCCTGGCGCTGGTGCGCGACATCGAGGTGGTCGACAACGAGTCCGGTGAGCTAACCACAGGCGCTGCAGTCCTGAGCCTAGTGGATGTGGTGCACCGTGGGCGCCAAATCAGCGAAGCACTCACGGCCCGCCGGCAAATGTGCCGCCGCCGTCGCACCGCCAACCTGCGCCACCGCGCACCGCGCTTTGATAATCGCACCAAACCTACGGGTTGGCTCGCACCATCCCTACAGCACCGCGTGGCCACCACAATGGCTTGGGTAACACGCATCCGCCGCTGGGCACCGGTCACCCACCTCTCCAGTGAGCTGGTACGTTTTGACATGGCGTTGATGCAAAACGCCGAGATTTCGGGTGTTGAGTACCAGCAAGGGGTGCTGGCTGGTTACGAGGTGCGCGAGTACCTCCTGGCCAAGTGGGACCGCACCTGTGACTACTGCGGGGCCAAAGACACGCCCCTGCAAATCGAGCACATTCACCCCAAATCCCAGGGCGGCTCGAATCGCTTCTCCAATCTGGCCCTGGCCTGTGGCCCGTGCAACGCCAAGAAGGGTGGGCGCGACATCAAAGACTTCCTGGCTAAAGACCCAGTGCGCCTGGCCAAGATTCTCGCGCAAGCCAAACGCCCATTGAAGGATGCGGCAGCGGTCAATGCGACGCGCTGGGCGCTGGTGAACCAGCTCAAGGCGACCGGGCTGCCGGTTGAAGTCGCCTCCGGTGGGCACACGAAATTTAACCGCACCCAACTGCACATCCCCAAAGCGCATGCGCTCGATGCGGTGTGCGTCGGGGATGTCGGCGCTGTAACCGGCTGGCGCCAGCCGACGCTACAAATCAAGTGCACCGGACGGGGCAGCTACCAGCGCACACGACTCAACAAGTATGGGTTTGCGCGTGGCTTTTTGATGCGCACCAAGCGTGTCGAAGGTTTTGGTACCGGTGACCTGGTGCGCGCTGACGTGCCCAAAGGGCTCAAGGCTGGAACCTACACAGGCCGCGTGGCTGTTCGGGCCACGGGCAGCTTCAACATTCAAACCGGCTCTGCAGTGGTGCAGGGCATTTCTCATAAGCATTGCACGCTGGCACAGCGCGCCGACGGCTACGCTTATTTCTTCAACTTGGATAGCTTATGAAAATTGAAACGCTCGCAGTTCACGCTGGTTACACACCTGACCCCACCACAAAATCGGCGGCGGTTCCCATCTATCAAACCGTCGCCTATGCCTTTGACGATACGCAACATGGTGCGGATTTGTTTGATTTGAAAGTGGCTGGCAACATTTACAGCCGAATCATGAACCCAACCTGTGGCGTTTTGGAAGCCCGGGTGGCGGCCATGGAAGGCGGCATTGGCGCTTTGGCAGTGGCCTCAGGCATGTCGGCCATTGCGTATGCCATACAAACAATCACCGAAGCTGGCGACAACATCGTCTCAGCCTCCACGCTTTACGGCGGCACGTACAACCTTTTCGCGCACACCTTCCCGCAAATGGGCATTGAGGTGCGCTTTGCCGATTACCGCGACCCCACATCTTTCGCCAAGTTGATCGACGAAAGAACCAAAGCAGTGTATTGCGAGTCAATCGGCAATCCGTTGGGCAATGTGACTGATTTGGCAGCACTGGCAGCAGTGGCTCATGCCCACGGCGTACCTTTGATTGTGGACAGCACCGTGACGAGCCCATATTTGTGCCGACCGTTTGAGCACGGGGCTGACATCGTGGTGCATTCGCTTACCAAATACATGGGTGGCCACGGCACCACCCTTGGAGGCATCATCGTTGACTCAGGCAAGTTTCCATGGGCTGAGCACAAATCACGTTTCAAGCGGCTCAATGAGCCCGATGTCAGCTACCACGGTGTGGTTTATACCGAGGCACTGGGTGCAGCGGCATATATTGGACGTACCCGTGTTGTACCGCTGCGAAACATGGGCGCCGCGCTCAGCGCAATGGCGGCCTTCCAGATTTTGCAGGGCATTGAAACACTTGCCTTGCGCATGGACCGGATTTGCGACAACGCGCTCAAAATCGCGCGATATCTGCAAGGTCACAATAAAGTCAGCTGGGTCAACTACGCTGGGCTGCCCGACCACGCAGACCATGCCTTGATACAAAAATACATGGGTGGTCGTGCTTCCGGCATCATCAGTTTTGGTTTGAAAGCCCAAGATAGCTTGCTAGCCGGTGCCCATTTTCAGGACGCCCTCAAACTGTTCACCCGCCTGGTGAATATTGGCGACGCCAAGTCATTGGCCTGTCACCCCGCCTCGACGACTCACCGCCAACTCAATCCGCAAGAATTGGCACGCGCAGGTGTCAAGCCCGATATGGTTCGCTTGTCTGTTGGCATTGAACACATCGACGATTTGCTTGAGGACTTGGAGCAGGCATTGGCCTCGGTGTAACTGGCCGCCGCGATTTACCGTGACTCAAGCGAGCGTGGCTCGCTTGGCCATGCGTTCACCCACAAAGCCAAAGGCGAAGCTCAACGCTTCGTTCAGTGATTCCTCAATGCTGTGCCGCTCATGTTCGGTCAGGTAAAACATCATGTCGACATCGTGACGTACATAACGGGCCGGCAGTCTGTTGAGTGCCACACAGGTCACATCGGCCAGCATGTCAGCACTGTAGGCTGGATGGGACTCTGACAGCCTTGCAACCTCCTCAAAGACCAGCCGCTCGTAGTAGTTGTGGACTTGTTCAAAATTAATGATCATAAAAAGCCATAAAAAAAAGGTCTGTTGTCTCTGGATTTCAGAGAACCATAGCATTTCAAACAACGACTGACAAGTACCAAAGTGAGGCGTTTTCGACAAACAACTCACATTTTTAGCTATGAAACATGTAGCAGAGCAGCAATCTGAGATATAGTTTGAATCACCCGCCGGAGTGTCGGATTGGTCTCTTGCAGGCCGCTCCTTTTAAAAGTCTCTCCAGGCGAGCCATTTACGCCTCAAGGAGAACCTGTCATGAGTAACAAAGAAAACACTGCCATCGGCCCATTATTGAGCTTGCTGGAATCCAGATATGCCATTCGTGTCTTGTGGGCACTCAAGGATGGACACCCGCAGACATTTCGCCTGCTCCAGGACAGCGTTGGCGGAATCACGCCGAACACCTTGAACACCCGCATCAAGGAGTTACGTGAAGCCGGTTTGCTCGACCACGGCAATGATGGTTACATTGTCACCCCTCTGGGCGCTGACCTTCTTAAACGCATGGGCGATCTGTCGGCTTTTGCCGTAAAGTGGGCTTCCAGCCAAGCCAAAAAAAGCGTCTGAAACCGCTTCTTTTCAATCTAACTTACCAATAAAATTTAAATGACTACAACCGCTTCAGGTCTCGAATACGACGACACAGTGATTGGATCTGGTGACCTGGCCAGCAAAGGTCAAAGTGTCACTGTGCACTACACAGGATGGCTGTACCAAGACGGTCAACAGGGGGCCAAATTTGACTCCAGTAAAGACCGGCGCGACCCGTTCGTGTTCAGCCTTGGGGCTGGCATGGTGATTCGGGGTTGGGACGAAGGCGTTGCCGGCATGCGCGTGGGTGGTACTCGGGTATTGATCATCCCATCGGCCTTAGGCTATGGTGCTCGCGGTGCCGGTGGCGTAATTCCACCCAACGCCACTCTGAAGTTCGAAGTCGAATTATTGGGTGTGAGCTGACGTCGACTCACCCCGGATCAACGACTTCTTATCGTTTTTTCGTTCGTCCAAGCGGGCCAAACAAGGGCCCGCTTTTTTCTGCCCAAAAAACTGCAGCACGATGGTTTTTGTGAATTACTCTTGAAATACGGCAGAGTATCCCGATATCAAGTTATCGTCATTTTATAAATCCAGAAAATCGAATGTCTGACCCTACCTCCTCCACGCCCTACCAAAATCCGTCAACCAACGCCAATGACCCACAAAATGCAAACGACATCACGGCGGCCATGGCTAATTTTGAAGCTGAAGCGTTAGCAAAATGCCAGGCTGACCTGGCTGAGTTGCAGGCCAAAAGTGCCGAACTTGCTGACCAGTATTTGCGCGCCAAAGCGGAGGCTGAGAACGGCCGCCGCCGCGCCGAAGATGAGATTTCCAAGGCACGCAAGTTTGCAGTGGAGAGCTTTGCAGACAGCCTACTGCCAGTGATTGACAGCCTGGAAGCCGGCTTGAACATCAAAGACGCCACGCTTGAGCACATTCGCGAAGGCTCTCAAGCCACTTTGCGTCAATTGCAGGCAGCGCTTGAGCGAAATAAAGTGGTGGCAATCAGTCCTGCTGCAGGCGACAAATTCGACCCACACTTGCACCAGGCCATCAGCATGGTGCCAGCAGACCAGGACGCCAACACGGTGGTCAACCTGCTACAAAAAGGTTACTTGATCGCAGACCGCATATTGCGACCTGCTTTAGTAACTGTCGCGGCGGCCAAATAAGTTGCTGGGTTGGCTTGAAAAACAGTCAACCATCCACAAGTTAGACACATCCGAATTTTAAAAACCTCGTGGGATCGGGCTCTGGCCGATTGATCCCAAACAATCTAAGGAAGCATCATGGGAAGAATCATTGGTATCGATCTGGGCACCACCAACAGTTGCGTCGCCATCATGGAAGGCAATGTGCCCAAAGTGATTGAAAACGCTGAAGGTGCTCGCACCACACCGTCAATCATTGCCTATCAAGAGGATGGCGAGGTATTGGTGGGTGCATCAGCCAAGCGCCAGGCGGTCACTAATCCTAAAAACACGATTTACGCTGTTAAACGCCTGATTGGACGCAAATTCACTGAGAAAGAAGTCCAGAAAGACATCGATTTGATGCCTTACAAAATTACAGCGGCTGACAATGGTGACGCCTGGGTCGACGTACGTGGCAACCGCATGGCTCCCCAGCAAATCAGTGCGGATGTGTTGCGCAAGATGAAAAAGACGGCTGAAGATTACCTGGGCGAAGCCGTTACTGAGGCGGTCATCACGGTACCGGCCTACTTCAATGACGCTCAACGCCAAGCCACCAAAGACGCTGGCCGTATTGCTGGCCTGGATGTCAAGCGCATCATCAATGAGCCTACCGCCGCTGCGCTGGCTTTTGGCATGGATAAGAACGAAAAGGGTGACCGCAAGATTGCGGTATATGACTTGGGCGGCGGCACGTTTGACGTGTCCATCATTGAAATTGCTGATGTGGATGGCGAAAAGCAGTTTGAAGTACTCTCCACCAACGGCGACACCTTCCTGGGCGGCGAAGACTTTGACCAACGCATTATTGACTTCATCATCGCCGAATTCAAAAAAGACCAGGGCGTTGACCTGAGCAAAGATGTGCTGGCTCTGCAGCGTCTGAAAGAAGCCGCTGAAAAGGCCAAGATTGAACTCTCTAGCAGCGCGCAAACCGACATCAACTTGCCCTACGTGACGGCTGATGCCTCCGGCCCAAAACACCTGAACATCAAGCTGACACGCGCCAAGCTCGAATCGTTGGTAGAGGACCTGATTGAGCGGACGATCGCGCCGATTCGCACAGCGCTCAAAGACGCTGGCGTGAGCGCAGCGGACATCCATGACGTGATCATGGTCGGCGGCATGACCCGCATGCCCAAGGTGCAGGAAAAGGTCAAGGAATTGTTTGGCAAAGAGCCACGCAAGGACGTGAACCCAGACGAGGCTGTGGCCGTGGGTGCCGCCATTCAGGGCCAGGTGCTGGGCGGCGACCGCAAGGACGTGTTATTGCTGGACGTCACGCCACTGTCCTTGGGTATCGAAACCCTGGGTGGTGTGATGACCAAGATGATCACCAAAAACACCACTATTCCGACCAAGTTTGCGCAAACCTTCTCGACCGCTGATGACAATCAACCGGCTGTGACCATCAAGGTGTTTCAGGGTGAGCGTGAAATTGCAGTTGGCAACAAGATGCTGGGCGAATTTAACCTGGAAGGCATTCCACCAGCTTCGCGTGGTACACCGCAAATTGAAGTGTCGTTTGACATTGACGCCAACGGCATCTTGCATGTGGGTGCCAAAGACAAAGGCACTGGCAAAGAGAACAAGATCACCATCAAGGCCAATTCCGGTTTGACCGAAGCTGAAATCCAGCAGATGGTCAAGGATGCCGAGTTGAACTCTGCTGACGACAAGAAGAAGCTTGAACTGGTGCAGTCCAAAAACACCGCAGATGCCAGTTTGCACAGCGTCAAGAAGAGCTTGACTGAGTACGGCGACAAGATCGACGCCTCTGAAAAAGAAAAAATCGAAGAGGCCATCAAACAGCTCGAAGAAGCGCTTAAAGGCGATGACAAAGCTGCCATTGACGATAAGAGCGCCGCATTGATGACGGTCAGCCAAAAGTTGGGTGAAAAAATGTACGCCGACATGCAAGCCAAGCAAGCAGCAGAAGGTGGCCCGGCGGGAGAGGCACCTCAGGCAGGACCTCAGGGTGGCTCTACACCAGACGACGACAATGTGGTTGATGCAGAAGTGAAAGAAGTCAAGAAGCCGTAAGCGCTTGATTTATCACGGCTTTTTACGTAGCTGACATGCGCCGCGTTGAACCTTAAACAGTTCAATGCGGCGTTTGCATTGAAACCAAGCAGACACAGACCATGGCAAAAAGAGATTATTACGAAGTTTTAGGCGTTCCTAAAAACGCCTCGGACGAAGAGATCAAAAAGGCTTATCGCAAGCACGCGATGAAACACCATCCTGACCGCAATCAGGGGGATGCCTCCAAAGCAGCCGAGGAGAAGTTCAAGGAATCAAAAGAAGCCTACGAAATGCTGTCGGACCCGCAAAAACGCGCGGCCTATGACCAGCACGGCTTTGCCGGCGTTGATCCCAACATGCGCGGCGGCCCTGGCGGTGCGGAAGCCTATGGCGGTTTTGCGGAAGCTTTTGGTGACATTTTTGGCGATATGTTCGGCCAGCAACGGGGCGGGCGAGCGGGCGGTGGACGCCAGGTGTTCCGTGGCAGCGACTTGAGTTATGCCATGGAAGTGACCCTGGAAGAAGCTGCCAAGGGCAAGGACGCGCAAATTCGCATCCCAAGTTGGGACAGTTGCGATGTCTGCCACGGCAGTGGTGCCAAACCGGGCACTCAAGCCAAGACTTGCGGCACCTGTAGCGGCTCGGGTTCGGTCCAGATGCGTCAAGGCTTTTTCAGCGTTCAGCAAACCTGCCCCACCTGCCGCGGTACGGGCAAGGTCATTCCTGAGCCTTGCACGGCTTGCCACGGTCAGGGTAAAAATAAAAAGCAGAAAACCCTGGAGGTCAAAATCCCGGCGGGTATCGACGGCGGCATGCGCATTCGCAGCGCAGGCAATGGCGAACCTGGCACAAATGGCGGCCCGGCAGGTGATCTTTACATTGAGATCCGGCTGAAAAAGCATGACATTTTCGAACGCGATGGCGACGATCTTCACTGCTCGGTGCCCATCAGCATCGTCACTGCCACGCTGGGTGGTGAAATTGACGTGCCCACACTGGCGGGCAAGGCAGCCATTGACATTCCTGAAGGCACACAAACTGGCAAACAGTTCAGACTGCGCGGCAAGGGCATCAAGGGGGTGCGCTCCAGCTATCCGGGCGACCTGTATTGCCACATCGTGGTGGAAACACCAGTGAAACTCACCGAACACCAGCGCAAACTGTTGCGGGAACTCGATGAATCGTTGAAAAAAGGCGGGAACAAACATTCACCGACCGGTGACAGCTGGACTGACCGTCTGAAAAGCTTTTTTAGTTGATAGAAGTCACTGACTGACCTGAAAGTCCACCATAAAGGGCCATGCCGTTTGAAAATAACAGCGTGGCTTTTTTTTTCGTCACGGACCTTCAAGGAGAGTTCAACATGAGCGTCAACATCACATTTTTAGGCGGTTCAGGCACTGTCACGGGTTCCAAATATCTGGTGCGCCATGACGGTAAATGCTTGCTGGTTGATTGCGGATTGTTTCAGGGCTACAAGCAGCTGCGCCTGCGCAACTGGACACCGCTGCCAGTCGCCCCCAACCAGATCAATGCCCTGTTGCTGACCCACGCCCACCTGGACCACAGCGGTTACCTGCCCCTGCTGGCCAAAGAGGGCTTTGAGGGCCACGTGTATGCGACGCGTGGCACACGCGACCTGTGCAAAATTTTGTTACCCGACAGTGGCCATATCCAGGAAGAAGATGCTGCATTCGCCAACCGCCATGGGTTCTCCAAACACGCCCCCGCCCTGCCCCTGTACACCCGGCAAGATGCGCTGGACGCGCTGCCCTTGATCAAGGCGGTGGATTTCAACAAGGTGATCACGCCCATGCCCGGCTGGAAGGTCACCTTCAGCCCGGCGGGGCACATCCTGGGCGCATCAAGCATCTTGCTGGAAGTGTCAGGCAGGCGCATTTTGTTCTCGGGCGATCTGGGTCGGCCAGATGACCTGGTCATGAGCCCACCCGATGCCGCATCACAGGCCGACACGGTGCTGATTGAATCCACCTACGGTGACCGAACACACCCCAAAGAAGATATTCTGGCTGAACTGGCTCCCGCCCTGCAGCGCGTGGCCAAGCGCGGTGGCGTGGCGGTGGTACCCGTCTTTGCAGTGGGTCGTGCGCAAGCCCTGCTGCATGCCATTCACCTGCTCAAAATGAAGGGTGAGTTGCCGACCTCACTGCCGGTCTTTCTGGACAGCCCGATGGCTGTGCACACCACCCACTTGTTTGATGATCACTTGGGTGAACATCGCTTGAGCCGACAGGATGCCCATGCCCTGACCCACAACGCCACCATGGTCAACAGCACCGATGAGTCAAAAGCGTTGGCCAGCCGCCATGGCCCGATGGTCATCCTGTCAGCGAGCGGCATGGCGACTGGCGGGCGGGTGCTGCACCACCTGGAACACTATGCAGGCAACCATCGCAACATGATTTTGCTGACCGGCTACCAGGCTCCCGGCACCCGCGGAGCCGCGCTCGCCAGCGGCGCCAGGTCGGTGCGAATTCATGGCCGCGATGTCGATGTCAACGCCGAGGTCGTGCAACTGGAATCAGCCTCTGCGCACGCCGACGCCAACCAGCTGCTGGCCTGGCTGCGCACCATGCCGCAGCCACCCGATCAGGTTTACGTGGTGCATGGTGAACCCGGCCCGGCTGACACACTGCGCAGTCGCATCAAACATGAACTCGGCTGGCGCGCCATCGTGCCCGAACATGGCTCAACCTGGCCCACCTGATAATCTGTGGATGACGCAATTTTTAACCGCTGCCTTTTACAAATTTGTTGAACTGCCAGACTACGCCTCACTGAAAGAGCCCTTGCTCGCGTTCTGCGAACAGCACGGTGTCAAAGGCATGATCTTGCTGGCCACCGAGGGCATCAACAGCACGATTGCCGGCACACCGGCCGGTGTTCACGCCGTGTTGGCTTATCTGCGCCAGGATCCACGGCTGTCAGATTTGCAACACAAGGAAGCCTGGTCGGACAAAGCGCCTTTTTACCGCATGAAGGTGCGGCTCAAGCGTGAAATCGTCACCCTTGGCGTGCCCGAAGCCAACCCTTCAAAGCTGGCCGGCACCTACGTCAAACCCGCCGACTGGAACGCCTTGATCTCAGACCCCGACGTGGTTGTGGTGGACACGCGCAACCACTACGAGGTCGACATTGGCACGTTCAAGGGGGCGCTTAACCCGCACGTTGACAGCTTTTCACAACTGCCACAGTGGGTCAAAGGGGCCGCCGCATTGAACCCGGTCACAGGCAAAAAGCCCAGGGTGGCCATGTTTTGCACCGGTGGCATTCGCTGTGAAAAATCCACCGCACTTTTGCGGTCGCAAGGTTTCGATGAGGTGTATCACCTGGAAGGGGGTATTCTGAAATACTTGGAAACCGTGCCCACAGAACAAAGCTTGTGGCAGGGCTCTTGTTTTGTGTTTGACGAGCGCGTGTCTGTGGGCCACGGACTGGAAGTGGGTGACTATGGGCTTTGCCGGGCCTGTCGCCTGCCGATCAGCGAGGCTGACAAGATGTCGCCACTGTTTGAGGATGGCGTGAGTTGCGCCCGCTGTCACGCGGTCACCAGCGACACCCAAAAAGCTGGTGCCCGCGAGCGCAAGCGCCAATGGGACCTGGCCAAAGCACGCGGCCTGGACTGGGTAGGTGCGTGACGGTCGCGGTATTTCCGATTCTTTACTCGTTTCGACGCTGCCCCTATGCGATGCGCGCCCGCCTCGCGCTGGCTGTCGCTGAACAGATCTGCGAATTGCGTGAGGTGGTGCTGAGCCGCAAACCTGCTGAACTGCGGCAGGCATCTGCCAAGGCCACGGTACCCGTGCTGGTCACCATTGACGGACGGGTCATAGAAGAAAGCCTCGACATCATGCTGTGGGCACTGCAACGCAATGACCCCATGAATTGGCTGCCAGATGAAAAAGCGATGCCAGAGGCGTTGCAATGGGTCAAGCGCTGCGACGGCGAGTTCAAACAGCAGCTGGACCGCTACAAATACCCTGAACGTTTTGCAATCACTGACCGTACAGCACCCCGAAGCGCCGCGGCCGGGTTTTTGGCGGATTTGAACCTGAGATTGAGCCAATGTGCTTGCCTGGCTGGTTCCCACTGGGGTTTGGCAGATGCAGCGGTCGCGCCTTTTGTGCGGCAATTTGCACACACTGACAACGCCTGGTTTGCCAGCCAATCTTGGCCAGAGCTTCAGTCTTGGCTGAAGGATTTTGAAGTCTCCAGCCTGTTTGAAAGCATCATGTGCGTCTTTCCGCCATGGCAACCGGACCGGGATAAAACGCTACTATTAAAATAGCAAACCATGTAGTTATCTCAAGAGTTACCGTCTAAAAAGATCTTGGTTTAGGCAGTGAGCCGTGACTTAGCTGCAGCGTATTCCCGTTTCAGCTGGGCCACAAAATCCGCCACACTCTGGGTCCGTTTGACAGCACCAATGCCCTGCCCGCAGCCCCAGATGTCTTTCCAGGCTTTGGATTTATCACCACCAAAATTCATTTTGCTGGGGTCACTCTCAGGCAGGTGTTCGGGGTCAAGTCCGGCCGCACGGATGCTTGGTGCCAGGTAGTTGCCATGGACGCCGGTGAACAGGTTGCTGTAGATGATGTCGTCTGAATTGCTGTCGACAATGGCCTGCTTGTAGGCATTGGACGCCCGTGCCTCATGCGTGGCGATGAACGCCGAGCCGATGTAGGCAAAGTCTGCACCCATGGCCTGTGCAGCCAGCACGGCGCCACCGGTGGCAATCGCGCCACTCAGTGCCAGCGGCCCATCAAACCATTGCCGGATTTCTTGTACCAGGGCAAACGGGCTCTTCAACCCGGCGTGGCCGCCCGCGCCGGCGGCCACGGCGATCAGACCGTCAGCACCCTTCTCGATCGCCTTGTGCGCATGTTTGTTGTTAATGACATCGTGCAGCACCACGCCGCCATAACTGTGCGCTGCGGCGTTGATGTCTTCGCGTGCACCCAAACTGGTGATGATGATGGGCACCTTGTATTTCACGCAAAGCGCCATGTCGTGTGTCAGCCTGTCATTGCTTTTGTGCACGATCTGGTTGATGGCAAATGGCGCAGCAGGTGTGTCAGGGTTGGCTTCTTTGTAGGCGGCCAAGGCCTCGGTGATCTCGATCAGCCAGTCTTCCAGTTGCTCAGCCGGGCGCGCATTGAGCGCAGGCATGGCCCCCACCACACCTGCGATGCACTGGGCGATCACCATTTTGGGATTGCTGATGATGAACAGTGGCGAGCCGATCACAGGGAACGGCAGCGCCTTCAAGGGCGCGGGCAGATTGGACATGGCGTCTTCCTATTTTTATGTATAAAAATAGCTGCTAACCCTTATTTATTAAGCGCTAGCAGCTACTGATTAAATAGCAACCAAAACCACCTCAGGGTGGCAACTATTTAAAACGCGTCCAACGCCAGCGCTGTGACACAGCCAGCGCCCTCCACAATGCTGTCACGCAAGCCAGGCACCTTGGTCAGCAGGTGGTCAGCATAAAACCGCGCCGTGATGATTTTTGCTTGCATGAACGCCACATCTTCACCCTTGGCCATTTGCTCTTGGGCAGCCAGCAGCGCACGTGCCATCTGCCAGCCTGCCATCAGGTTGCCCGCCAGCATCAGGTAAGGCACGCTGCCCGCAAACACATCGTTCGGGTGTGCCTTGGTGTTGGCCGCCACAAACGCCACCACATCAATGAACGCCAGTCTTGCTGCAGCCAGCCGTTTGGCCATGGCCAGCGCATCGGCACTGCCGCTTTGGGTGAGCAACGCCTCAGTGGCTTCGATCTGACCAGCCAATGCCTTGGCGGTTTGACCACCGTCACGCGCGGTCTTGCGCCCCACCAGGTCATTGGCCTGAATCGCGGTGGTGCCTTCATAAATCGTCAGAATTTTGGCATCGCGGTAATACTGGGCGCAGCCGGTTTCTTCGATATAGCCCATGCCACCATGCACCTGCACGCCCAGGGAGGTCACCTCCAGGCTCATCTCGGTGCTGTAGCCCTTGATCAAAGGCACCATGAACTCGTAAAACGCCTGATTTTGTTTGCGCGTGTCTTCGTCAGCATGATGATGTGCAGCATCAAAGGCGGATGCAGCCACGCTGGAGAGCGCGCGACAGCCCTCGGTGTAAGCGCGCATGGTCATCAACATGCGTTTGACATCGGGGTGGTGAATGATTGGGCCGGCCGCAGGCAATGAGCCATCCACCGGGCGGCTTTGCACGCGGTCTTTGGAGAACTGCACCGCTTTTTGGTAGGCCATCTCGGCAATCGCAATGCCCTGCACCCCCACGCCATAGCGTGCCGCATTCATCATGATGAACATGTATTCCAAACCACGGTTTTCCTGACCCACCAGGTAGCCGACCGCACCACCGTGGTCGCCAAACTGCAACACCGCGGTCGGGCTGGCCTTGATGCCCATCTTGTGCTCAATGCTGACGCAATGCACGTCGTTGCGCGCCCCCAGTGAGCCATCGGTGTTGACCATGAATTTAGGCACCACAAACAGGCTGATGCCTTTAACGCCTTCAGGTGCACCCGCTACGCGAGCCAGTACCAGGTGGATGATGTTCTCCGCCATGTCATGCTCACCCCAGGTGATGTAAATCTTGGTGCCGGCAATTTTGTAGGTGCCATCCGCCTGAGGCTCGGCCTTGGTGCGCACCGCCGCCAGGTCGCTGCCGGCTTGTGGCTCAGTCAGGTTCATGGTGCCGGTCCACTCGCCGCTGACGAGTTTCTCCAGGTAAGTGGCGTTGAGCTCGGGGCTGCCTGCGGTCAGCAGCGCTTCAATCGCGCCGTCGGTAAGCAAGGGGCACAGGGAAAAGCTCATGTTGGCCGAGTTCTGCATCTCACCCACGGCCGAACCTATGGTTTTGGGCAGGCCCTGACCGCCAAAGTCCACCGGATGCTGCAGGCCTTGCCAGCCAGCCTCAGCGTATTGTTTGAAGGCCTCCTTGAAACCGGGGGCGGCAGTGACGACGCCGTCTTTGAAGCTGCTGGGGTTTTGGTCGCCCACCCAGTTCAGCGGGCTGAGCACACCTTCATTGAACTTGGCGGCTTCTTCCAACACCGCTTGCGCGGTGTCAAAGCCTGCGTCTTCCATGCCGGGCAATTGGGCAATCTGGTCGATGTTGGCCAGGTGTTTCATGTTGAACAACATGTCTTTGATAGGTGCTTTGTAAGTCATTGTGAATCTCCAGAAGAAATAAATGGGGCCCGGTGGCAGCCATCAGGCGAAAAAAAGGGCACCGCTGTGGATGCCCTGCGTCCGATTTGCTTAAAGCGCCTTGACCAGTTCCGGCACGGCCACAAACAAGTCAGCCTCAAGGCCGTAATCGGCCACGCTGAAAATCGGTGCTTCGGGGTCTTTGTTGATGGCCACGATCACCTTCGAATCCTTCATGCCCGCCAAGTGCTGGATGGCACCGCTGATGCCTGCAGCGATGTAGAGCTGGGGAGCAACGATCTTTCCAGTCTGGCCCACTTGCAGGTCGTTGGCGGCATAGCCCGCATCTACGGCAGCACGAGAGGCCCCAATGGCGGCACCGAGCTTGTCGGCCAGCGGGGTCAAAACTTCCACAAACTTCTCTTGCGAACCCAGGGCGCGGCCACCACTGACGATGATCTTGGCAGCGGTGAGTTCAGGGCGGTCGTTCTTGGCAATCTCGGAGCCGAGGTAGGTGGTATTGCCAGGAGCGGCTGCGGCAACGACAGTTTCAATCGCTGCTGTTGCTTGCTCTGTGAGTGCTGCAGCATCAAAACCCGTGGCGCGCACGGTCAATACCTTGATGGCATCCAGGCTTTGCACCGTGGCGACGGCGTTGCCGGCATAGATCGGGCGCTCAAAGGTGTCTGCGCTCAGCACTTTGGTCACGTCAGAGAGTTGACCGACATCGAGTTTGGCTGCCACACGCGGGGCCACGTTTTTCCCCGAGGCGGTCGCAGGAAACAGCAGGTGGCTGTAGCCGGCGGCCAGGACGACAATTTGGGCAGTCATGTTTTCTGCCACACCGTGCGCCAGGGGTTCTGCATCGATATGCAGGACTTTGGCGACACCGGCTATTTTGGCGGCGGCGGCGGCGGCAGCCCCGGCGTTGTGGCCGGCAATGAGCACATGGACGTCGCCACCGCATTGGGCAGCGGCGGTGACCGTGTTGAGGGTGGCGGGCTTGAGCGATACGTTGTCGTGTTCAGCGATGACGAGGGTGGTCATTTGAGTTCCTTTGATCCGTGAGGTCAGCGTCAAAGTCAGATGACTTTGGCTTCGGTCTTGAGTTTGGCGACAAGGGTGGCGACGTCAGGCACCTTGATGCCGGCGCTGCGCTTGGGTGGCTCGTTGACCTTGAGGGTCTTGATGCGCGGGCTCACATCAACCCCGAGGTCTTCGGGCTTGAGCACTTCCATGGGCTTTTTCTTGGCCTTCATGATGTTGGGCAGGGTCACATACCGCGGCTCGTTCAGGCGCAGGTCGGCGGTGACAACTGCGGGCAAGGTGACCAACAGAGTCTCAGAGCCGCCGTCGATTTCACGCGAGACGGTGGCCTTACCGTCAGCCACTTCCAGCTTGCTGGCAAATGCCACTTGCGGCAGGTCAGCCAGAGCAGCGAGCATTTGGCCGGTTTGGTTACAGTCGTCGTCAATCGCCTGTTTGCCCAGGATGATGAGGCCGGGTTGTTCTTTGTCGACCAGGGCTTTGAGGAGCTTGGCCACCGCGAGCGGTTGCAGGTCTTCATTTGTTTCGACCAGAATGGCGCGGTCAGCACCAATGGCCATGGCGGTGCGCAAGGTTTCCTGGCATTGCGTCACGCCACAAGACACGGCGATGATCTCGGTGGCAATGCCTTTTTCTTTCAGGCGCACCGCCTCTTCAATGGCGATCTCATCAAACGGGTTCATGCTCATTTTGACATTGGCGGTGTCGACGCCCGTGTTGTCCGACTTGACGCGGACCTTCACGTTGTAGTCCACTACGCGCTTGACTGCAACCAGGATTTTCATAACTGTCTCTTTCCAAATAGTTAAAAAATAAGCAATTCACGACTCGCAACAGCATCAAATTAATTGACGTGCACGTCAATTCAAACATTCTATGCGGCCACAGATGCCTGCTTGGTCGTCAGCGCGAATATCCGCTAAAAAACCAATAATAGAACGATCGTGCTTTTATTATAGACACGAATGTCGCGCTAGGGCGTAATGGTGCGTTGGTGAACCACACGTTGCGGGTAAGGAATTTCAATTTGATTCTCACGCAACATGCGCAAGATGTCCAGATTGATCAGCGAGCGCAGGTTGTCGCTGCCGTTTTCGGGGTCACCAATCCAGTAACCCAACCGGAACTCCAGACCATCCGCACCAAACGCCAGCAACACCACGGACGGCGCAGGGTCAACCAGCACCCGTGCCTGAGCTGAAGCGGCCATCAGCAGCAAACGGGAGACCAGCTCCACGTCGCTGTCATAACCCACCGACACATTGGTGAATTGCCACACTTCGGGGTCGGCCAATGACAGGTTTTCAACCCGGTTGGTGATCAGCATCTCGTTGGGCACGATCGATTCGCGCCCGGCCAGCGAACGAATCACCGTGTAGCGCGCATTGATTTCAGTGATGACGCCGCTGAAGTTATCCACCTGCACGCTGTCGCCAATGCGCATGCTGCGTTCGGCCAGAATCACGAAGCCGCTGACGTAATTGGCTGCGAGTTTTTGCAAACCAAAGCCAATGCCCACACCAATTGCACCGCCAAGCACTGACAAAGCGGTCAGGTCAATACCAACCGCCGACAGCGCAAGCAACAAGCCGACGAACATCAACAGCGCTCTGGCGGCGTTGCTGAAGGCCTTTCGCAAACTCAGTTCACCACCCGTGGCTTTTTGCAGCAACTTGGTTTCAACAGCCGACGAAATCCACAAGGTGATGATCAGCACAAGACCGGCAGTGAGCGAGCCCTCAATGATCTTCCTAACAGAAAGCTGCGAGTTGCCCACTTTCCAGCTGATCTGGTCGAGCTCATCCATCACCAGCGGCAACAAGCCACTGACCCACAACACCATGGCGAGCCAGGCAATCCAGGAAATACTGCGCTCAAGCAACTTGACCGCAGGGGTGTCATTGAACGCCGCCTGCAACACCTTGACACCCAACCGGATCACCAGCAATGAGATCAGTACCGGAATGGCCAGCTTGAAAAAAGCCAGTGGCACACTGTGCGACAACAGCTTGCGCGCCACATAAGCCAGGCAAAGCAGCAAGGCCGGAAACAGCACGCCGTCGACAATGCGGCGCCCGAACATGATGGTGTTGACCTCGCGCGCTTCAAACGCTTTGGACACCAGCCGCGCCAACAGCCAAGCCAGCAGCACACATGCCAACAGAGCCCCCAACTCCATCAACACGCTGGGTTGGCTTAATGCAGCCAGCCAGCTTTCAAGGTCAGCAAACGCCGGTTCAGACATCCGCCAGAACCCGGATGTGTGCCTCCACACTGCGACCCAACGGACTCATCACGTAGCCGCCTTCAAGGCAGCTGACAATGCGCCCTTTTGAGTGGCGGCGGGCCACATCCATGATGCGGCTGGTCATCCAGGCGTAATCTTGCTCAACCAGGCCGAGTTGGCCCATGTCATCTTCGCGGTGCGCATCAAAACCCGCGCTGATGAAAATCATCTCGGGTTTGAACTCTTCCAGGCGAGGCATCCAGGCAGCCTCGATCAAGTCGCGGATGTCCATGCCCTTGGTGTAGGCAGGCACGGGCAGGTTCACAAGGTTGTTGGCGCTGGAGTGCGGCCAGTCCATCGGGTAGAAAGGGTGTTGGTAAAAGCTCACCATCAAAATGCGTTCATCACCTTTGACGATGTCTTCGGTGCCATTGCCGTGGTGAACGTCAAAGTCAACAATGGCCACGCGCTTGAGGTTGTGGCGCTCCAGCGCGTACTTGGCCGCAACCGCCACGTTGTTGAAAAAACAAAAGCCACCAGCCGTGTTGTGGCAGGCATGATGACCCGGCGGGCGAATGGCACAAAACGCATTCGGCATTTCTCCCGCGATCACCGCGTCGGTGGCGTCAATCGCGGCGCCCGCTGCATTGAGTGCGGCCTCCCAGGTGTGCATATTGATGCTGGTGTCGGGATCAATCTGCAGGGTTTCGGCGCCACCGGCTTCAATCTGCTCCTTCAACTCAGCGTTCAAACCGCGAATCGCAGCCACGTACATGCGGTCGTGGGCAAGTTCAATGTCAGACACCGCCGCCGCCGTGGCTATGCGGTGGTCCAGCGCAATGTCCAAGCCAGACGCCATCAGGCGATCGTCAATGGCGTCAAGCCGTTCCGGGCACTCGGGGTGGCCCGGGCTCATTTCGTGTTTGCGGCAACTGGGGTGAGTAAAGTATCCGGTCATCGTCATTTGAAGCGATCTCCTCTAAATTATTTTGGTAAGGTTAGCTCATGAATACACAAGAAAAGCTTACATCACTTGTCAATCAGCTTAACACGGTGATTGTCGGAAAGTTTGCGCAAACGCAAGACTGTGTGGCCTGCCTGCTCGCGGGTGGTCACCTGCTGATTGAAGACGTACCCGGTGTCGGAAAAACCACGCTGGCGCATGCGCTGGCGCGCACTTTTGGCCTGCAGTTTTCACGCGTGCAGTTCACTGCCGACCTGATGCCCAGCGACCTCTCGGGCGTGTCGGTGTATGAACGTGGGCAAGAAAAATTTGTCTTTCACCCCGGCCCGCTCTTTGCCCAGGTGCTGCTGGCTGACGAGATCAACCGCGCCAGCCCCAAAACACAGAGCGCGCTGCTGGAGGCGATGGAAGAAAAACAGGTCACCATTGAGGGCGAAACCCGCGCCCTGCCCTCGCCTTTTTTTGTCATTGCCACGCAAAACCCGCACGACCAGCTCGGCACCTACCTGCTGCCCGAATCCCAACTAGACCGTTTTTTAATGCGCATTTCGCTGGGTTACCCGGATCGCGCAGCGGAGCGCCTGCTGCTCGCGGGCAGCGATCGCCGCGACTTGGTGGAGGCCTTGCCCAGCGTGCTCAGCGCCGATGAATTGCAGGCGCTGCAACACCAGGTGCTGGCAGTGCATGCGTCAGACCCGCTGCTCGACTATGTGCAAGACCTGATGGCGGCCACCCGCTCAGGCCAATGGTTTATCCAGGGCCTGAGTCCGCGTGCTGGCATTGCCGTGCTGCGCGCGGCCAAAGCCCGAGCCTTGCTGAATGGCCGCAATTTTGTCGCGCCAGACGATGTGCGCGGCATCCTGCCGCAGACCATTGCGCACCGGTTGATCCCCACTGGCGATGCCGGCCGCGGTGCCGTGGCGCAGGTCAGCGCCATGCTGGACGTGGTGCCACTGCCTTGAAACCTTTGCACTTTCTGAAAGCCCGCATGGCCAAGTGGTGGCTGTCGCGCCTGCCATTCGCCGACCGCATCGCACTGAACCAGCGAAACGTCTACATTCTTCCCACGCGGGCCGGGCTGTTGCTGGGGGCGACGCTGCTGGTGCTGCTGGTGACCTCCATCAATTACCAGCTCAATCTCGGCTACCTGCTGACTTTTTTGCTGGCGGGTTGTGCATTGGTGGCCATGCATGTGGCTCACGCCACGCTGCGTGGACTCACTATGCATTTGATAGCGCCAGACGCATGTCATTCGGGGGCTACCGCCCAGTTTTTCATAAATCTTCAGAATGACCGAAAACGCCCTCGTTACGGCCTGTCGCTGGCGGTACAAGACCTGGGTCACTGGGTCGACACCGATGTGGCCGCACAGGCCAGCGCCAGTGTGCAGCTGGCCTTCACACCGCCAAAACGCGGCCTGCATCGCCTGCCCACGCTGACCGCCCAGACGCTGTTTCCGCTGGGCACGTTTCGGGTCTGGACACTGTGGCGGCCCGCGGCGCAGGTGCTGGTTTACCCGGCACCTGAAGCCCACCCGCCGCCCTTGCCTGCCAGCAGCGCGCAGATCAGCAACCGCCAAAGCCCAGGCTTGCACCAAGCGGGTGAGCCGGACGGCCTGCGCGCTTACCGGCGTGGCGACAGCCTGAAAACCATCGTCTGGAAAAAAGCCGCCAAAACAGGTGAACTGGTGAGCCGCGACCAGACGGCCCTACAGCCGCATCTGTTGTGGCTTGAGCCGCAACACACCGGCCTTGGCCAGCTTGAGGCGCAACTCAGCCGCCTTTGCGCCTGGGTGTTGATGGCGGAACAAGCTGGTCTGCGCTACGGTCTTCGCCTCTCGGGCCAGGAGATCGCCCCCGCAACTGGCCCGGCGCATCAGCAACGCTGCCTGCAGGCATTGGCATTGGCGTGACCACCCCATGAAGTTTGACGCATTCACCCACCTGCCACGCGACACCCGTGACACGTTGTTCATGCTGGCCGTCATCACCTGGGTGATGTTGCCCCTGGCCAATGAGGTGCCGCTGTGGTGCAACCTGATGTGCGCGGCTGTCATTGGGTGGCGCGCCTCGCTGGCTTGGCGGGCGCAGCCATTGCCCTCGACAGCCTGGCGCGTGGGGCTGCTGGTGCTGGCCATCGCCGCCACGCTGCTGTCTTACCGCACCCTGCTCGGGCGCGATGCCGGCGTGACTCTGGTGCTGGTCTTGCTGGCCCTGAAAACACTGGAATTGCGCGCCCGCAGAGACGCCTTCGTGGTGTTTTTTCTGAGCTTCTTTTTGATTCTGACGCAGTTTTTCTACTCGCAGTCTTTGCTCACCGCAGCTGCCATGCTGCTGGCTCTGTGGGGCCTGCTCACCGCGCTGGTCAACGCGCACATGCCAGTGGGTCAACCGCCACTGTGGCAAGCGGCTCGCATCGCCGGCCAGATGACGCTGCTGGGCGCGCCCATCATGCTGGTGCTGTTCATGCTGTTCCCGCGCCTGGCACCACTGTGGGGCTTGCCAGGCGACGCCATGACCGGGCGCAGTGGTTTGTCTGCCAGCATGACGGTGGGCAACATTGCCAGCCTGGCGCTCGACGGCAGCGTGGCCATGCGGGTGCGCTTTGCGGATCGGGCGCCGCAGCCGTTTGAAATGTACTTTCGCGGGCCGGTGCTGAACCATTTTGACGGCCAGCGCTGGACCGCCACAGCGTGGCTGGACCAACCCTCAAGCGTGGTGATGCCGCAACTCACGGTGGCGGGCAATCCAGTGGCCTACGAGATCACGCTCGAACCCAACCAGCAGCCCTGGCTTTTGTCGCTCGATGCCACACCAGAGCCGCCTCGGGTACCGAATCGCACACCGCGCATGACGCCTGATCTGCAATGGGTGCTGACCCGTCCGGTGACCGAGTTGCTGCGTTATGACGTGCAAAGTTTCACCAACTACCAGGCAGGCGTAGAACTGCCACCGGCAGCGCTGCTGTCCAGCCAGGCGTTGCCGCCCGGGTTCAACCCGCGCACACAAATCTGGGCGCAAGAGCTCAAACAAAGCCAGCCCGACCCCGCCGCGCGCGTGGCTGCGGTGCTGGCGCACCTGCAAAGCGGCGGCTACAGTTACACCCTGGAGCCTGGCGTGTATGGCCGCCACAGTGCCGATGAGTTCTGGTTTGACCGCAAACTCGGGTTCTGCGAACACATTGCGGCGGCCTTTGTCATCGTCATGCGCGCCAGTGGCGTTCCAGCCCGCGTGGTCACCGGCTACCAGGGCGGCGAACGCAATGCGCTGGATGGGTTCTGGACCGTGCGCCAGAGCGATGCCCACGCCTGGGCCGAAGTCTGGTTGTCAGGTCAGGGCTGGGTGCGGGTTGACCCCACTGCGTCGGTCGCGCCCGGGCGCACCGGCACCCTGCAGCGCTTGCAAACCCCGCGCGGTGTCGTGGCAAGTGCGCTGCTGGGCACCGTCAGCCCCGAATTCGCGCTCAATCTGCGCGCCGCCTGGGACGCGGTCAACAACCGCTGGAACCAGTGGGTGTTGAACTACACCCAAACCCGCCAGCTTGACCTGCTCAAGCGCCTCGGGTTCGATTCGCCGAGTTGGGAAGACCTGCTGTATGTACTGTGCAGCCTGGTGGTGCTGGCCAGCCTGGGCGGCGCGGCCTGGAGTGCCTGGGAGCGGCAACACCAGGATCCCTGGCTGCACCTGCTTTCGCACGTCCGCAGAGGCTTTGAACGCTCTGGCATGCCAGTACCCCCCCAAAGCACGCCCCGTCAGCTGGTACAACTGCTCCAGTTGCAGGCCGATGCGCGAATGCAACGGCCCGCCATGCAGGCCTGGCTGCTGCAGTTGGAAGCCCTGCGCTACGCGCCAGGCGCGCTCACAAATTCCAGCACCGGCGTGACCGGCTTCTATCGGGCCAGTTTCAAGCGGCAAATCGCTACACTGACACGCGAACTTAAAAGCCTCTTGCCCCTGCGCACACCATGAAACCCACGCCCTTGCCTTCCATCAAACACGTTCTAATTGCTATTATTTCAATAGCTATTAGTTCAATATCCACGGTCTCTAGCGCCTCAAATCATCACCCGAAAAAGAAATTGTCGACAATCCGGGTGAGCGCCACGGTGCCCGGCCCCAGCTACGGCTTGCGCCTGGATGCCATGCAGTTGGCGGACGACATCGCCGCACGCCGCAACCTTGACCCGGCGTGGGTGCGCCAAACCCTTGCTGCGGCGCGCTACGTGCCGTTTATCGCCAAAGCCGTCACCCCACCGCCGCTCGGCGTGCCAAAAAACTGGCAGCTGTACCGCAGCCGCTTTGTTGAACCGATGCGCATCCGAGCCGGCGTGGCGTTCTGGCAAGCCCACCAAGACACTCTTAAACGAGCCGAGGCACAGACCGGTGTGCCGGCCGAGATCATCGTTGGCATCATCGGCGTGGAGACCATTTACGGCCAGCAAACCGGCAACCAGCGTGTGCTGGACGCCTTGGCCACACTGACGTTTGACTTTCCGGCCAGCCACCCGCGCGCGACCGAACGGGCGGCCTACTTCAAAGGTGAACTGGAACAGTTTTTAAGCCTGACACACCGCACCGGGCGCGACCCGTTGGCCGTGCAGGGTAGCTACGCCGGTGCCATGGGGTTGCCGCAGTTCATGCCGTCAAGCTGGGTCAAGTACGCGGTGGATTTTGACGGTGACGGCACGGTAGACCTGTTTGGCAGCCCGGCAGATGCCATTGGTTCAGTGGCCAACTACTTCAAAGCTTTCAACTGGCAGCCGGGCCTGGCCACACATTTCCCGGTGACGTTTGATGCGGAAAAGCTCGACATGAACACCCTGATGGCCCCCGACATCCTGCCCACCTTCAGCGTAGCCAGCTTTCAGGCCAAGGGCGCGGTGCTCACTGGCCCAGCGTTGCAACACGTTGGCAACCTGGCGCTGATCGAACTTCAAATGGGCGACTCGCCGCCCATCTACGTGGCCGGCACCGACAACTTTTACGCCATTACCCGTTACAACTGGAGCAGCTACTACGCCATGGCCGTGATTGAACTGGGGCAGGCGGTGATGCTTGCGACAAACGCCACGGTCAAGAATTAAATTGCTACTATTTAGATAGCTTACTGCGTATATTTCGCGTGGACTACAGACCGGTTTAACTTGCAAAAACTCATGCTGCTCAGTTGCAACGAATCAAATCACGCGTGACGCCATCCATATTGGCTCACGCCACCACCACACCTTCAAACGCCGGGTACAGCGCATCGACCCAGGTTTCCACTTCTGCCTCGCTGACCTCTAAAAATGCCAGGCATTTGTCACCGTGTTGCAGCCACTCACGCTGAATTTCCAGGCCTTCATGGTTCGCCACCAGGTGATCTGCAATGGCGGCTATGGCCACCAGTTTGCGTACCTCAACCGACACCGCTGAATCATTCAACACCATGAAATCATGGTGCAAGCGCACCGCGTGGGCAATCACTTGGGGCAGGCGCCAGGTTCTAGCCACAATGGCGCCTACCACGGCGTGGTCAGTTCGGTGCGCAGCGTTTTCAGTCTGAATAAAGCTGCGGTCTTGACGCGCCCTGGCTTCTACCAGTGTGCCGCTGTAGCCGCGCACGCCCTGCAGCATGACCGGGATGCCGACATGACAAAACAGCCCGCATGTTTTGGCCACCTCCACGTCCACGCCGTACATCTGACGGGCGATGTGCGCCATGGCCAGAGAGCGGCGGGTGGAGGATTCCCAAAAATGTTCGATCAGCGTGGCGTCAATGCGGATGGCGTTGCGCATCAAAAAACCCGTGAGCAAGGAAGCGGTCGGCTTCATGCCCAGCATCGACACCGCTTGCGCCACCGAGTTCACGGGTTCGCGGCGCGCGTACACCGGGCTGTTGGCGATGCGGATCAACGCGGCCGTCATGGCCACGTCACTGCCGGCGATGTTTGCCACCACTTGCGGGTCAGGGTCTGCCTGATTCAGCTCGGTTTGTAGTTGCACCAGCAGTTCCGGGCACGGTGGTATGACGATGTCTTTGACCGGTCCGGCGTTGCGTACGTGGTCAAGCTCGCGATTGATGTCTTGGGCTTTCAATATGGTATCTCCTGCCCTTGATTATTGCGGCAAAAGCGGCCTCAGCCAGCTGCCCTGCGTTCAATACTGAGGTGTTGTTCGCCTGCCCACGCCATCAAAGCCAACGGATCAAGCGGCCGTGCAAAGAAATACCCTTGCAACTCTTCACATCCCAACGCAGTCAATTGTTCAGCCTGGTCAGCGCCTTCAACACCCTCAGCCACCAGGCGCAAGCCCAGTTCGTGGCCAAGTGCGATGGTGGCTCGCACAATGGCCAAATCGGCCGGGTCGTCCAGCATGTCCCGCACAAATGACTGGTCAATTTTGAGCTTGTCGATTGGGAACCGCTTCAGGTATGCCAGGCTGGAGTAGCCGGTACCAAAATCATCAATCGACAGTTGCACCCCCAAGCCTTTGATGCCCTGCAGTGTGCCAATTGCTGAATTTGAGTTTTGCATCAGATGCGACTCTGTGATTTCGAACTCAAACTGGCCGGGATCACAGCGGTATTGCTCAATGCAACTGCGCAGCAAGCCCAGCAAGCCGGGGTCCGCCAACTGCACGGCTGACAGGTTGATCGCCATCGCCCAATGACCGTAACCGGCATCACGCCAGGCAGCCCACTGCGCGCAGGCTTGCTGCAGCACCCAGGTACCAATCGGCTTGATCAGCCCGGTTTCTTCAGCCACCGGGATGAACCGGGCGGGTGACACTTGCCCAAGCTCTGGGTTGTACCAGCGCAGCAACGCTTCCACACCCACCATCTGGCGGGTTTTCGCATCCATTTTGGGCTGGTAGTGCAGCGTGAACTCATGACGTTCCAGTGCCAGCTTGAGGTGTTGCTCAAGGCTTTGGCGCTCCTGCAGCACCTGGTCGATCGACGCATCGAACAGGCATGCCGTATCCCGTCCGCTTGACTTGGCGTTGTACATGGCAGCATCCGCACGACGCATCAATTCGTCGCGGTCTGTGCCGTCTTGCGGGTAGGTGGCCACGCCCACACTGCACGACACATTGAGTTCTTGCCCCTGAACCAGATGGGCCTGCCGAATCAACGGAATGATGCGCTGCTCGGCTTGCTGATGCGCCTGGGTGGCATCCTTGAGCCCACGCAAGATCACCACAAATTCATCGCCACCCAAGCGGCTCACCAGGTCACCACTGCGCACCGCCTGTTGCAAGCGAGATGCCACGGAGCGCAACAGACCATCGCCAATGTGATGGCCCAGGGTGTCATTGATGAGCTTGAAACGGTCCAGGTCAATGAACAACACCGCAATACATTCACCGGTGCGCCGTGCCTGAGCCAAAGCCGCGTCCAGCGTTTCAATACACAGTGAGCGGTTGGGCAGTTCGGTCAGAACATCGTGGTGGGCCAAAAACTTAACGCGGTCCTCGGCCTGTTTCCGATCCGTGATGTCTATGCAAATGCCGATGTAATGCGAGACAGCTTCTTGGCGCGTGGCATCGCGCACCGCTGAAATCATCAACAAAGCCGGGTAAGTATGGCCACTGCGCGTCGTCAAACGCACCTCACCCTGCCATTCGTTGCGCCGCTCGATCGCTGAGGCGATTTCCTGACCTATCTCCTGACCACTGACGCCTGGCGAACTGGCCAACAGGCTTGAAAGATGCTCGCCGAGCACCTCATAAAAATCGTACAGCGTGGCTTTGGAAAACGCCTGGTTCACGCTGAGTATTTTTTGCTGGGCATCCATGATGACGATGCCCTCTGAAGAGGCTTCAAACACTTTGGCCCACAGCTGCAGGCGTTGCTCCATGATCTTGAGCACATTGATCGGGGTAAAGCTGGTCAACACGGCGTCAACGCCCTGGAACTGTATGCGCCGCGCCGACAACACGGCCCAGGATGGCTCGGAACCGCCCAGCCAACGCACCTCGAACTCATCAACCCGGTCGTGGTCTGCCAAGCGCTGAAAAAAACGGGCGCGCACACCGGGCTCCAGGCCACGAACCCAGGGGTCAGCAGTGCGCCCGGCCAACCACGGTCTTGCCGGCTCATTGGCGTGCAACACCTGATGGTCCGGAATGGAGGTGACGACCATGGCGATGGGCATGGCTTCCACCAGTTCGGTTTGTGCTTGCGCCGCGCGCGCGCTGGCGGCCAACTCCTGCTGCACCACCCGGTCACGGTCCAATTGAGCCAACATGCCGTTAAAGGCAGTGACCAAATGGCCAATTTCGTCTTGACTGCTCCAGCGCGCCCGCAAGGCGTAGTTGCTGCTTTGACGCACAAGTTCTGCCACGCCAGCGAGTTGTTTCAGCGGTCTTGAAATCTGCCTCGCCACGACGTAGACCAAACCCAGAATACCCAGCAGGAGCAGCAGCGCTGTGCCCAGATGCAGCCACATCCGCGCAAACAAACCGTCCATACGCACTTTAAGGAGCGTGTCCAACGCCTGTGAGGTCTGACCCCACGCACGCGTCAAAGCCTGCAGGCTTTGACGATGCTGGCTGTTGAACGCTTTGGCATCGATTCCGGAAGCGTTTTGTTGAGCCGCATCCCTTACCCGCGATAACAGGTCATTCAGGCGGGCCGCCAACACGTTCTCATCTGCGCTCAAATGAACCCGCAATGCTGGGGAACCTGCCGTGTAGGCCTGCAGGTAATCCGCGCTGATGCCCTGGCGGATGGCATCCAGACGCCCGGCCAAGATCAGCAGGCTGGTCGCCTGCAAACCCGCATCCACCGTCGTGTTGCTCACACGGTTCATGACCGCAGAGGTTTCGTCCAGCACTTCGAGCAACTCAGGAAAGCGCAGCGCAACCAGAGACATGCAGTAATAACTGTCCAGGTCAGGGTCAAGGATCAGGTTGGACTGGTTTGCCACTGTGGTCAGCAGAACACGCGCATCACTGATCACCTTGCTGCGAAGCTGCTGCGTCGCCAGTGGGCTACCAGAAAAATCTTGCCAGGCAGCCATCAGCGCCTCGGAGGAATCCGCCGTTTTCAGGTCGGCGTCATTCTGCAACCTTTGGCTTTCGAAGCGGGACAGGGCCAACCGGGTCTGGTCAGACTGAGGTTGGCTGTCAACGAGATTTGGCAGCATTACATCGCGCACGCTGTCGCTGTAAGCCACGCCCAAAATTTCTTTGCGGGTGAAATCGATCGCCAGGTATTTTTCGTGAATCAAAATACCCGAGATAAAGATGACTGTTGTCAAATCCAGCAGGTAAATCAGGGTGAGCTTGCGGCTCACACTCAGACGGCCAAGCCAGAAAAAAAACGGTTCGAACAGTTTCATCCGCTGGCTGACAACACGCAACGCCGGCTTACGAGATCAAACCGGCACGGGCACTAGAAAATCTTGGCTGATGTGGGCACCCAAATCGTTCACTCGATCCAGAAACTGCGTCAGATAGGCGTGCAAACCCGTCGCCAGGATTTCATCAATGCGACCATATTGCAGTTCAGCCCGAAGTTTGCCGGCGCGACGCTGGGTTTCGGTAGATTGGTCGTTGGCCACCATCTTCAAATTGCCCACCACCTCGTTCAGGCTGGCGTGTAATGAGCGCGGCATGTCAGGTCGCAAAATCAGCAACTCAGCGACACGCTCGGGCCGGATCACGTCGCGGTAGACCTTGCGGTACACCTCAAAACCACTGACGCTGCGCAAAATGGCGCTCCAGTGGTAAAAGTCAAACTCTTGTTCCTTGCCGTTGGCGGTGCCATAAAAATCATGGTCAACCGCATGAAACTTCACGTCCACCAGCCGCGCAGTGTTGTCTGCGCGCTCCAGAAACGTGCCCAGTCGCATGAAGTACAGCGCCTCGTCCATCAGCATGGTGCCCACGGTGACACCCCGTGAGAGGTGCGAGCGGAACTTCACCCATTCAAAGAACTGCGATGGATCAGTCTCGAAGTCGCCCTGCTTGATCATGCGTTTGACTTCCAGCCATGTCTGGTTTTGCGTCTCCCAGACCTCGGTGGTGAGGGTGCCACGAACAGCGCGGGCATTCTCGCGGGCAGCACTCAGACAAGACAGGATGCTTGACGGGTTTTTCTCGTCCTTGACCATGAAATCCATCACATCCTTGGCACGAATCTCATCGTGTTTGGCCTTGTAAGCGGGCAATAACTCGCTGATGGACAGCAGGCCTTGCCAGCCCGCGCGTGCCACCGCGTCAGATTGCGGCAGCAGTGTGGTCTGGTAATTCACATCCAGCAGGCGTGCTGTGTTCTCGGCGCGCTCCGTGTAGCGATTCATCCAGAAAAGGTGGTCGGCGGTTCTTGAAAGCATGAGGTGTCCTCCGGAAATTCTTTTCTAGGCTTTTGACTGGGATTGCGACTGTGTTTTCGGGGCGGCAGGATCAGCAGTGTCTGCCGCGGCCGCTTTGGCCGCCTCGTCATGTGCCACACGCGCAATCTCGGCAGCATCGTCCTCAAGAATCCAGGTGTCTTTTGTACCGCCACCCTGTGACGAATTCACCACAAGCGACCCTTCTTTGAGCGCCACCCGGGTCAGGCCGCCTGGCACCATCTGCACCTGTTTGCCCGACAACACATAGGGCCGCAGATCAATGTGGCGCGGTGCAATGCCGCTTTCAACAAAGGTGGGGCAGCTTGAAAGGCTCAAGGTAGGCTGGGCGATGTAGCCGCTGGGGTTGGCCAGCACGGCTTTTTTGAAGTCTTCAACCTCGGCCTTGGTGGCCGCAGGCCCAACCAGCATGCCGTAGCCGCCGGCACCGTGAACCTCTTTGACCACCAGGTCTTTCATGTTGGCAATGACATAGGACAGCTCATCCTTGTTGCGGCACATGTACGTCGGCACGTTGTTCAGAATCGGTTTTTCACCCAGATAAAACTCGATCATCTTGGGCACATAGGGGTAGATGGATTTGTCGTCCGCCACACCGGTGCCGACACCGTTGCAAATGTTGATGTGGCCAGCCTTGTACACATCCAGCAGTCCGGCGCAGCCCAAGGTCGAGGACGGGCGGTACACACTGGGGTCCAGAAAGTCGTCGTCCACACGGCGGTAGATCACGTCAACCCGCTGTGGGCCACGCGTGGTGCGCATGTAGCAGAAGTTGTCCTTGACAAACAGGTCCTGGCCTTCAACCAGTTCCACGCCCATTTGCTGCGCCAGAAAGGCGTGCTCAAAATAAGCGCTGTTGTACATGCCGGGGGTCAGCACCACCACAGTGGGTTCGGCGGTGGTGGGCGGGCTGCTTTCGCGCAAGGTTTCCAGCAGCAAATCGGGGTAATGCGCAATGGGCGCCACGCGGTGGGCGGAAAACAGGTCAGGAAAAAGCCGCATCATCATCTTGCGGTCTTCCAGCATGTAACTCACACCGCTGGGCACACGCAGGTTGTCTTCCAGCACGTAATACTCACCATTACCTTTGGCATCCGGGGCCCGCACGATGTCGATGCCCGAGATTTGCGAGTACACATTGTTGGGCAGATCAATGCCCATCATCTGCGGCCTGAACTGGGCGTTTTGCTCGATTTGCTCGCGCGGAATCAGCCCGGCTTTGAGAATTTCCTGGTCGTGGTAAATGTCATGCAAGAAGCGGTTGAGTGCCGTCACACGCTGCTCCAGGCCGCGCTCCATGCTGCGCCATTCGTGTGCAGGAATGATGCGCGGGATCAGGTCAAAGGGAATCAGGCGCTCGGTGCCCGCACCGTCTTCGTCTTTTTCACCGTACACCGCAAAGGTAATACCCACACGGCGAAAAATCATTTCGGCCTCTTCACGCCGTTTGGCCATCATGTCGCCGGGTTGACGCGCCAACCACTCGTCGTAAATTTTGTAATGGTCCCGGATCTGTGCGCCATGGGTAAAAAACTCATAGGGCAGCTGGGTGTACATCTCGTCAAATTTCTGCATCATTTTTACTCCTGTGTACAGCATAGCAAGCTTTGGGCCATGTTTTGCCCATCTGCCCCCCATATCCCCCAACCTCTCTCCACTCCCGCCGGGGCGGAAAGAGGAGCGAGAAAGAAGTTTGTGACCGGTAATTCGAGGCGTGAATCCGGGCCCCGGCAATCGACCCCCAAGCGTCAGGGCACTTGGTGATGCCAATACCTCTGCTGCACCTCTCGCTCACACCGCACCACATCCGGGTGCCACGATTGCCAGCTTGCTGCACCACAACGGGGCGTATCAATCACCGTGACAAGTCGCTCATCGTAACGCACCAAAACAGGGCTGGACGGGTGGCCAAAACGGTTTCTGTAACCCGCCTGCACCAGCGCAAAGCGGGGTTGCACGGCATCAAGAAACTCAGCACTGCTGGAGGTCTTGCTGCCATGGTGCGGCACCAGCAGCACATCAGCACGCAGCGCAGCACCCGCAGCCACCAGGCGCGCCTCTTGCGCCTGCTCGATGTCGCCCGCCAGCAAAATTGACTGCGCACCATTGGTGATGCGCAGGGTGCAACTCATGGCGTTGGTTTTTGAGCCACCATAGTCGCTCGCCTGGGGGTGCAACACATCAAACGTGATGCCATCCCACTCCCAGCGTTGGCCGGCGATGCAACGGCTGGCGCCGCGCAGGGTTTGCAACGCATGCTCGGCTTCAATCGAACTCAGCAACGTGGCGTTGGGTTGCATCATCAGCACGGCTTGCGCGCCACCGGTGTGGTCGCTGTCGCGGTGGCTCAGCACCAGCATGTCAAGCGGCACATCCAGCGCACGCAACAGCGGCACCAACACGCGGTGGCCGGCATCACTTTCACGGCTGAAGCGAGGACCTGCGTCATACAACAGTGCATGGTGGGCGGTGCGCACCAACACGGCGTTGCCCTGCCCTATGTCGGCTGCCAACAGCTCAAACTGACCCACTGGCGGCCTTGGTGTCTGCCACAGCAGCACGGGCAGCAGCAGCGGCACACCCAGAAGCCGCCAGCGCCAGGGCAGGCGCATGGCCAGCAAAAACCCACCCAAGACTGCTGCGGCACCGGCCCAGACAGGGGCTTGCGCAGTAGAAACCGTAGCCCATGGCCAGGTTGCAAGCCAACCCAAAAACCAGCCCAGCATATCAATGGCCCAGGTCGCCACATGCCACAGCACGGGCCACAATGCTCCCAGCAAGGCCAACGGTGTCACCAGCAATGTGACCCACGGAATCGCCAGCGCATTGGCCAGCAGCCCCACCAGCGACACCTGGCCAAACAGCAACAAGGTGAGTGGCGTGAGTGCCAGCGTGATCACCCATTGCTCGCGAAATAATGAGACAAATCGACCTGTAACCCCCGTCTTCCGATCGTCAGAAGCTCTTGAATCAGTAGCAAAAAGCACCCCGACCGCGACAAAGCTCAACCAGAACCCGGCCTGCAGCAGCGCCCATGGGTCGGCCAGAACCACCACGGCACAGGCCAGCAGCCAAACCTGCGGCCATGGCCAGCGCTGGCCAGCCAAGCGCAAGGCCCCCACGGTGGCCAACATCAGCACGGTGCGTTGCGCCGGCACGCCCCAGCCGCTGAACAAGGCGTAAGCGGTGGCCAGCACCATGCCGCCTGCCAGCGCCGCACTGGGTGCACTGATCCGCAGGCAGAGCCAGTTTGAGCGCCGCCACAGCCAACCCAAAAGCAGCGCCGCGGCCCAGGCAAACATGGTCACATGCAATCCGGAAATGCTCATCAGGTGGGCGACCCCCGTGGCGCGAAACACGTCCCAGTCGGCCCGGTCTATGGCCCCCTGGTCACCCACCACCAGCGCGGCAATCAGGCCTGCGGCTTTGGGCTCAGTGATGCGCTCAAAAATACGCTCGCGCAGCTGGCCGCGGGCCCACTCTACTGGATGCTGCCAGCTTGCTCCCAGGCGCTGTGGCACCGGGTCTTTGGCCCCAGCGCGCACGTAGCCGGTGGCTTGCACACCCTGCGACCACTGCCACAGTTCATAGTCAAACCCATGCGGATTGATGGCGCCATGTGGCGCTTTCAGACGCACGTCAAATTGCCAGCGCTCACCCGCCTGCAGCGCTGCCGGCACACGCTGCAGCTCGCCCAACAGTTCACCAGGGCCATCGCCGCGGGCAAACACACCGCTGTACCAGGCCAGTTCAAGCCGTTGGGGCAAGCGAATGGTTTGTCCGTCAAGCTTTGCTGTCTCGACATCAAAGCGAAAGCGCAAACCGGTCTCGTTGCGCTGCGGCATGGCGGCCACGACCCCGCTGACCGCCAGGTTGCGCCCCTCCAGAACGGGTGCCAGCGACTGCCCCATGAAGGCACCGGCACGCAGGCCAGTGACCCCAAACGCGAGCGCGGAAAAAGCCATGGCAAGGGCACAGAAGCGAACGGCTTTAGCTACGTTTTTTATAGCTTCAAGCCAAATTAAAACAAGGGCTACAGGCATAAAAACCATATAAACCCAGAGAGGCCACAATTGCGCTTGGCCGATCTGCAAGGCCGACCCAAGCAGCACACCCAGCAGCGCGGGAGTCAGGCTGCTACGTCGCACGGTGTAGCGGCGGTGCCTGTAATGCCCCCCGCCTTGCATAGGCCTCAAAGTCCGCAATCGGCAGCGGTTTGCTGAACAGGTAACCCTGGTACGCATGGCACCCTTGACGTGCCAGCACATCCCGCTGCGCGTCCAACTCTACGCCTTCAGCAATCACGGTCAGGCCCAGGCTCTCAGCCAGCACAATCACCATCCTGGCAATGGCCGCATCGTTCGTGTCGGTGAGAATGTTTCGCACAAACCCCTGGTCAATCTTGAGCTGATCCAGCGGCAGCCGCTTGAGGTAGGCCAACGACGAGTAGCCGGTGCCAAAATCATCCAGCGAAAAACCCACGCCCTGGGTCTTCAGGGTGCTCATCTTGCCGATGGTGCCTTGCACATCGTCCACCAGCAGGCTTTCGGTGAGCTCCAGCTTGAGCCGCTTCGGGTTGGCCCCGGTTTGGTTCAACACCGCCTGCACCTTGTCGACGAAATCAGCCTGATGAAGCTGACGTGCGCTGACATTCACCGCGATTGTCAAATGTGCCATGTCTGGCCACTTAGCCCAGGCGGCCAACTGGGTACAAGCCGTCTCCAGCACCCATTGCCCCAGCGGCAAAATCAACCCGGACTCTTCCGCCAGAGCGATGAACTCGGCAGGCGAGACCAGACCGCGATGCGGATGCTGCCAGCGCACCAAGGCTTCGACACCTGTCAGCCGACCATCACCCACCACCTGTGCCTGGTAATGCAACACAAACTGCGAATTTGCAATGGCGTCGCGCAAGTCGTTTTCAAGGGCGGCACGGGCGCTCACTTTTTCCTGCATTTGGGGGTCAAAAAAGCGAATCGCGTTGCGCCCGATGGCTTTCGCCTGGTACATGGCCAGCTCAGACCGTTTTAAGGGTTCATCAGTGCGCGCGTCTTTCACGTCGTCACCAAGCAGGGTGATGCCGATGCTCGGCGTGCTGTGGTATTGATGACCGTCAAGCGTGTAAACCTGGCTCAGCGCCAGGCGAATTTTTTCGCCCACGATCTCGGCCTGATTGGCGGCCTCAAACGCGTCCAGGCTCAGGTCTTCAAGCATCACGGCAAATTTGTCGCCGCCCAGGCGTGCCACCGTGTCACCGTCGCGCACGCTGCAGCTCAAGCGATCGGCCACTTGCATCAAAAGCAAGTCGCCCAACGCGTGCCCGCAGGTGTCGTTGAGCGTCTTGAAATTGTCCAGGTCCAGATATAGCAGCGCACCCCGGCGTTGGTGACGCACACAGGCGGTGAGTGCCTGTCCCAACCGGTCCAACAACAAGCGCCGGTTGGGCAGAAGCGTCAAAGAGTCAAAAAAGGCCAACTGCTCGATCTGGCTCTCGGCCGTCTTGCGCGCAGTGATGTCAGAAAATATGGCCACAAAATGCGTCACCTTGCCAGCCGCACTTTTGACGCTGCTCAAGGTCAGCCATTCGGGAAACACCTCGCCGTTCTTGCGCCGGTTC